>JBAWET010000176.1:0-1785 GCA_049591355.1 Nitrososphaeraceae archaeon | reverse complement strand
AATTTCGAAACGCCCAAAACCATTTTATAAAAAATAGTTGACAGATCAGTCTATCGGCTTTGACACTTTAGCTCCTCTCATGCGTTCCCCATTTGATCTGATGCGTGCCACAAGTTTTCTGCCGAATTCAAACATGGGATATAGTGTCAATGTGGCATTAAGTAACATTTTCAATACTCAGATTATAATTTAGAATAACAAAACAAATGCGGTATGTTCTGATTATTCTTCAACCAACAGAACCTTGGACAATGTTACTAAATGTTCCAAAACAGCAAACTTGATGATTGAACGTTATGATATTACCTCTCGAACGAATACATTACGCTTGATATGATTTAATTTTTGAAATATTTGTGTACATATATAGCTGTCAAACATATAATATGTTCCATCTTCCTTTCTCAAGGTCACACACGCATCATCATCGGTAATTTCTCTTTTGCAAGATGAACATGACATCTTATTTCTCATAGTGTAATTATGTGTAAGATATGATATAACCGCTTATATCATAATTTGAACAAATTATGATAGTTGTTTCCAGTTACTATTATATAAATAAGTAACAAAATCTTAAAACTCCAGTATGTCTTTACAGTAATTTTTATTTTAAATGATGGTAATACCACGATAATCTTTATAGAGTAAGGGCAAATTGATGATTCTCTAGGAATAAGTGCCTCAGTAAAACAATTTTAAATGCTACTACATAGGCTGTTAGATTCTATAAGAGGTAATCATTAAAGCGAACCTATTTTCCAGAACGTAGCTATCTTTTGGAGCATTTAATAAAATGTGACACCATGTAAAGACTCAAATACAAAGAAATCTATACTCTACTATGGAAGCTAATAACCATCGTTCAGAATTTGAAGATGATTTGTTAGTACAAAGACTTGGTGAGGCTTTTAAGGAAGCTCGCGAGAACGGAAAAATGCACGTAGATGTAGACGAATTCCATGAACATTATGGCGAATCTGAACCAAATGCAACGTTAGAAGTCCTGAAGGATCAGGGAGTGCAGAAAGGAATTATAGGAATAGACAATAAACAAATTAGACCAACGCCATTAGGTATCAAACGATGTAAATTGGACAGTTCATTCTATTCTTGAACAATACAGCCCAAGCCTGTAAGTCGCCTCTAAAACTTATCAACGACTATTCGGATACACTAAAACAAAAAATATTGACTTTATTAAGTTGATTATTTTATAAGGAATATGCTTCTCTTTGATTGGCAATTGCGCCAGGAGCAAGAGTTTGACAAATAGTTCTTCTAACGAAGCCTCAGGCGGGCCTCCTTCCCTTAACTCCAGTGAGATTAAAAAACTACTTTCGATGACCCTTATAGCTAATTTGGCTACACTCGATGACGACGGTGGTATACATATCGTTCCAATGTGGTTCCTTCGACAAGGTAACAAAATCTGTATTCCGACTTCTCGACACACACGCAAATACAAGAACCTACGCGCAAGACCGCGGGCTTCAGTAATGATTGATATTTCCCGAGCTGGCTTGAACCTTAAGGGTGTACTAATCAGAGGCCGCGTGGAATTCGTTGAAGGAGAGGAAGCACATAACATCAATCGCGCTATTCATTTGAAATACGTGACGCAGGAAGGGCTAAGCGATATCGATGTCGCTTCATATCTCTCGAAAGGTGACGACATAACCGTGATGGTTCACATGGACCATTTAATTCACTGGAACCTAGCCGATTCTAAGGCTGGAAAGGCCCTTAGTGCCGGAGGATGGTCTCGTCCACTTGATGCATAGG
>JBAWET010000175.1:0-7137 GCA_049591355.1 Nitrososphaeraceae archaeon | reverse complement strand
TCGTAACGCAGTGCAAACGGAATTTTATAATATTTGCCTCAGTATGAGAGCGCTGTCCAATTTATATCCTTTCTAGGTCGCTTTTTCTATTCAATCACCATATCAATCGCCTTTATAGCCACGAACGGTAACGCTGCTCCTCCAATTCCGTAAATTAACATATTTCTGAGATAGCGAGTTTGTTAAGTGACAGTGAACGTAAATTCTTGAAAGATGTTAAAGATGGTAAAATAGATGATTATTCAGCAAACTATCGGTATGTTTTAAAACATAGAATACTTGGCAAGCGTAAGACGCTCACAAATGACTTTTGATCAATGAAGTGTTAGACAAATTACAATCACTTTAAGTTAAGAAATCATAATCAATCATGAAAGAAACGATAATCGGACAAAATGCAGTAGATTATTCAAAAGATCAAAAGTCAGTTCCACTATCCATAACCGTATTATCAGCTAACTTCCTTAACTCTATAAGAATTGTTATTGTCTCAGTCAATGGTCTACTAGCAAACGACTTTATTTCTGCTTCTGTTATACCATATTGTATAAGTCCTGACTTATCTAACAGTCTTTTGATATATACTATTCTTTGCTCTAACATTGCTTTGTTCGTTAGCTCCACTAGGAATTCAATTCTATTGCATGCTTCACACTTATATTTTATATGAGAAAAGCGACGACTCTGATATATTGTTTCAATTAAGTTAAAGGTATGAAATTATTTATTTTTCATCAATCTGAATTATCCTCTCTGGTTCCGAGTTCAATGCTTTCTTTTCCTTGCATGTGTCCTTAACCTAATAGAGCAACATGGACAGAAAGTAGAGGTAGTAAACATATAGATGTTGCATGCCGAACAATATTTAGCGCCTGTACTGTACGGAGCGTACTCCATCGTATCAACCATTTCATAGCAAGCACCAGAACAGGCCATAGAAAACCAACTAAACCATTCATACATGTGGGATACTATCGACTACGGGTTCACAACAGCGATATTATACTGGGGGTTATTGGAGTAAAATGATTATTTCATGCTTAGTTTTATGGCAGTATACAGCAGCTTTTTAGCCTGCGCTAAGATTACTCTTTTAAGGATTCTATAATCTTTGCATTTACATCATCCACGTTCAAATTTTCTTTTAAATAACCGGTAAAGTCACTAGGAGTAATTATACCAAGAGGTTTGGTTATATCATCATCTTCTACAACAAGTAAATGTCTAACCTTATTCTGTATCATCAAATCTGCAGCCACTTCCACTGACGATGTGGCATCAACAGTAACTAAGGGAGAAGATGTTATAACTCGTATTATAGTATGTTTGCTACTCGAATCATTAACACATACTTGTCTTACCAAGTCTCGCTCAGTCACTATTCCTATAGGTTTACCATCATTGAAGTCATCGATTACTAGTAGTGAACTTACGTTCTTGTCCCTCATCTTCTTTGCTGCTTCTTGAGCTGAACTCGCTGTTCCAATAGTTTCAAGTTTTTTAGTCATTATTTGGCTTATTGGCGTTGTTCTCGTCATATAATAATGCATAATTAATATACAATATTTTTAATGTATCTTGTACTTCGCTGACTATTTTTGATATAACTTTAAGTTGATAGAGTACCAATACATAAACGTGGGTAAGTTTACTGCTGAGAAAGACCTCTTATCAATTGTTGATCTAAGCAAAATCTCTCATAATGTTGACAATGGCTTCCCTAATTTCTTTTCAATATCCGCCAGATATTTCGCTATAGGTTGTCCATTCATACCGATAGCTAAGCCGTTCCGGTCTAGATAATCTTGGTCATATTCTTCGCTTTGTGGTTCGTTAGTATTGTTAGGACTATCTCCAACCGAATAATCTGAATTTGCTTTTGGCAAAAACGATAAGGAACTAAGATCTAATCTTGATTCTTTGGATTTATTCTCCTTTTGACTTACCTGCTCTCTAAGGGTTCCAAAGGTACTACTGATGGAACAATGCAGAAACCAGAAGACCTGGCAATCAACTCTATCACGGGGGATGTGTATGTTACAGATACAAAAAATTCACGGATTCAAAAATTCAGTGAAGTTCGATAGATGTATCGGAGTTGGATCCTTCTGAAACTTAATTTCATCTGCATCTGAACTATGAAATCTAAGTAGTTCCATTTTCAGTATTAAACAATATGGTCAATACCACAGATTGAGCGAAGGCCGTTATTGATCTTGGCCCAACTTTTAAAGTGACGGGTTCTGCTTTGATGTCGAGATTCACTAGATCCCAAGTTGTCTTTTCTATAATATTGTCTGATATTGAGTCTGAGATCGCATATGTGTTATAATTATAACCTTCTCATTTTTTAGCTGTTTCCCTGATAGCTAAAAAACTCTGCATAAATATGGCTAACAGTAATTTTTTAATAGGTACCCAAGCCAACAAATGGCTTATGTTCACCATATAGGTATCAATAGAGTTGGGGAAAATTTCGAAATCCTTAGCTAGGGTCTGATTTTAATTGGTATTTTTCTACATTTATGAGGAAATTATTTTGATCTTGTACAACCATTGCCATCAAGCATCTTATTATTAGGTTCGTTGAATCCATCCTTCCCATATATATAAAATAGAGCTTTAATGTCTAATTCTGAGGGTTTAGCATTTAGTACAGAGTATGGCTTACATGTCATGTAAGTCACACCAGTCTGATTCGGTAGTTCAGTGCTACACATCAGATCGCCATCTTGATTGTGGGCATGACCCAACCCTAACGCATGACCAAATTCATGTAATACAGTTGAGTAGATTTCCTGATGAGAAGCCTCCTGTTCCTTTCCATCAACCAAACAAGAAGTTGGTATGTCGAGATATGCATTTTGATCATTCGCATGAGGATAAATTGTTATTGCATAAGTTTTCACTTTACTGTCGTTGCAGATCTGTCCCAAAGGATCTCCCGATAGTTTTATTATTATCGCTGTATGGACAGCATTTTTCAAAGCGGGCGTCACATCAAAATTCCAGGAGCTGTAATTACCACTACTACTCTTTAGTAGGTCTGACCAGGAGTATATTGCCCTCTGTACATCTGGCAGGTATTTTGAAGACATCTTGATTGTATCAGGGTTGATGTCAATGAATACATTAAGGGGATCGTCATTCCAGAATTTGTGAACTGGAATGTATGACTTTGACTTGTAGTATTTAGTGCTCTGAAATGTATAGTTAAATTTCTGATCGCTAATATCATATGGTTTGTGCCCTAAGTTTCTTCCGGTCACCCCACTAGAGTTATCGGCTAACATTTCGTGGGACATACGCGCGCTCTGATGCTCTGGACCATGTTCTCCCTTGATATTGTGCGGTGAATGTAACTGTCCGTAAGATTCGGTTGCGACTACTATCATAGCCCCGTAGTGATTAGAATTAGAAGCAAGTAAAAGGGCCAGAATTAAGGCTGCGATTGTAATTCTACCTGAGCATATCAGAAATAAACGTAAATGCAATAGTTTCTTTATTCTTTTCATCTGGTATAGTTTTTTATTATTACGATAGTTGCGTTAATCGTCTTAATATTACGAGCGGTCTCCTAACAAACGAAGAGAATCGTTAGTGTCATCCAGTTTGGTAGAACGACTGTTTTTCTGAAATCAATGACTCCGATGTTGACGTGTGCATTAACCATTTGCCAGAATTTCCATCCATAACAACATCCATCTTAGTCATACCGTCATTTACGCTATTACCTGCTCCTATACCGTATATACTAAAGTTGCTTGACGGACCTATAAACATAGTTTCACCCTGTGCATCGGTAGATACAAATTTTTCTTGTTTCAAATTTGGAAAAGTAATATCTAGAGGTAGCCCAGATAATGATAGTTCTTCGCCACCATATGCAACCTTTGCATCCAATCTGTAGACACTAAATGATGGTTTAATCTGCCACTCAGGGTGAACCACAGGAAGAATCTCTTTGACCAGTTTTGCTGCTACCCCTAATACTCCTTCATAGTCCCCTTGAAGCCACATACTTTCTGCTTGTTTATACTGTGCCTGTGCTTGGGGAAGGTTGATTCCTTTACTAGTTGTTTCATTAAGAAGAACTAGCGAGTATGTCAAAATTTTGGCTGTAGTGATGCTTGCAGTTTCAAAATCTCCATTTGTGACTATGGTTTGCAAGATAGGCAAAAACTCATTGATACGCATGGTTGCAAAATCAGCGTTTCTGCCAAGAGGATATCTAAGATCAGCTCCTCCGAGTAAAGTATTACTGACACCCCTCATGATCAACCAATTCGCAATCTTATCAGGGACACCTACCTCTCTTAGGCCATCCAAGGAAAACTGTTGTGCCTGAGATAAGACTCCATTTATTGGCATATCCTCATATCCAATAGTTTGAAAAGATATTCCGTGACCCATTTGCTTAAGATAAATGTCCATATCAGGTTTTAAAATCCTAACATTCTCTGCCGGATCTACCTTATACTTCAGGGTAAAGCCACCAGGTACACCAGCAGCTTCTAGCTTGGTAAGTGCTGTACCTTGTGCGGGACCAAAGCCAATAATGTAGGTACCTGGTTTATCAATACTGAAAACACTCTCCCCAATCGTTGTATAAGGATACTTGTACCAACTAACTTTTTCTAATGGAACGTAGCCATTATCTTGATTTGTTGGGATAGTTATTACTTGAAGACTAGCTAAATTCTGAAATTCACCTAATATGGGTTTTATAAAGTAAGAAAATGAGTAAGTACCGGGTTTGGTAAACTCTACTTTAATAGCTCCTATTCTGTATTGTTCAGAAAAAGCCTGAAGTGAAGTACCATTGCTGAAAAATGATGTATTGTTTATACTATTAGTGGTCGTAGCGTCCAAAGATTCAGTGACCGAACCATTGTACGTTTTCATGATATCACCAAAAGTACGCCCGCCATCATTGCTTATCCTCATTACTGGTTCACTACTACTGTTGCTAAATTTTTCTCTCCATGAAACGGATACATTATTACCTACAGTAGATATCTCTGCATTGGTTGAGGATGCGCCAGGAGAGTTGCTTAGATTAATCGTTTTTCCGAACGTCTTGCCTTTGTCATGTGATGCCTTGAACATAACTTCCCAATCTCCCGTCTTGTGCGTCCACCATGCCACATAGAGATTATCACCAGAAGTAGCAACTGGTGCTTTTGTCTCCAGAGGTGGATTTTTTTCCTTGGCCGGGGACCCTCCCTTTGCCCAGGCTGCTGAACAGGCAGTGGGACAGAATGCCGGGAAGACAAAAAATCCATGTTTGTCTTGCAGGTGGGGAACATTTGCTATATTAATAATTTTGAATTCACCAAGTTGCCGTATAGTATTGAGATGACTACTTTGAGAATGTGCAAACGGCATAATCCCTGAAAATGTCAATACCACAATCGCTAATATTGAAATAGTTTGCTTAAAAGCCAAATATATAAGATGTGAGAAAAAACTGATATTTAAATCCCCTAGTAACTAAGTTCTTGCCATTCTTAAATACGGAAGAGGAAAAATTTATACATTCACGGGATTGTACTGTTGCCAGTAATGATGATCGATAATGTGAATTTACCATGTAATATACTATGTTAACCATAGTCAGGGTTATTTTTCTCCATCTTGCCAATCTGATTTGTTCAGTGTCTCTAAAGGTAACGTCCAAAGACGACTTGCGAATAGAGGTGATGCCTACCATCACACTTAATCCAACCTCTGGGCCTGTTGGTACTCCGGTAGCTGTCACAGACCATGAACTATATAGGAACAAAATCAAGGTAGTAGCAATGATAAAAGGCGAATTTCAATCTAAGATAATAAATACAGAAGAGCGAGCTTTCCTTAAAAGCAGATTTAAGGAAAGGACTAAAGTTATTTCATATCACGAATCTTGATATCACCCACATCTATGATATTAGTACAAAAATCAGCAAAACCGAACTACGAAATAGCCGAATATAACTCTTAATTATATGAGCTATGGTGGCGATCGGAGAGACTAACCGAGTAGTAATTATAGCAGCCTAAGATTTATATCTCTTAACTCAAATTGCAATCGAATTTCAAACCTAATGTGTGGACAAAACGTTTTATCATTGCCGCGATTGTTCAAGGAGCTATCGCAATAGCATTGACATCATTCCTAGTTCTTAGTCAGATTTCAATCTTGAAGCCTGAAGTTTCAATGGTTATTGCATCTGGCAGTGCTGGAACGTGGTTTTTGTTCGGTTATATCATGTACATAGTAGTTGGAGTAATAGGAGTTGGGGTATCATCACTATTCTACCACTATTTGGAAGAAGTTATGCAAAGAAGTTATTCTGGTGTGATTGCGAGAATAATGGCTTGGTCTCATCTTATGTTAATGAATATTGGGATTCTAGTAACTTGTGGACTATTGATGTATGGAGGTTATAGTGCTGGCGCGTCAATGCTCCCAATTTCTGTAGGTGGGAAGGAATTCGATGAGGAACAGGCCCATGAAATCTTGGCTCCTATTGTAGAACCCATAGGGCTTGCAATTCTCATAGTTTGCGCTGGAGTCTTATTAGGCGGCATTGGTTTCGTTGTAGTTTATAGTAGAGTTGAGCATGTGCGTTGAAGCAAGGATTTTAACATGCGGTCATGAATATCATACCGGTAGTCTAATCATATCGTTTTGTACATCTTTAGGTCCCCAAACGACAGGCTTCCAAATTGCCTGAACATGAACAAGATAAACCTCATCAGACATATTCCGCATTGTATGATGAGGATAACAGGTAACAGCAGGTGGGGGTGAGTATCGCTACCTTAACTCCTACTTTGACTACGCCTTTTACGATAAGTCTTGTAATTATACTAAAACTTGATCATCATTCTACCTCGTTAATAAATGGATAACGCACTCGTTAGGGATTTCTACATAAAAAGCAGTACGCATAACTGAGCCAACCGTCAAATAAATATTCAAACTATAACCGAAAATGCAAGATCCAATAATTATTATCATAGCATGTGAGGGATTTAGCCAGCTCCGTGTTTGGCTTTCCCCATTCAATGTTCGGTGAACGGAGCCGAAAACCGAACAATCAATTATTCTACTATAACTTGGTTTCTATTTACTGCTTGTTAATCAAACTG
>JBAWET010000174.1:0-3084 GCA_049591355.1 Nitrososphaeraceae archaeon | reverse complement strand
GACTTAGCCTACTGAATTCTTAAGACTATTATTTTTTGCTTGATCTGTATTATTTTTTTTAAGTTTTAAATGTCTTGCAAGTACAATTACCAATAAGGCATTTCATCTTATCTCTTGTAGCTGCTCTATCGTGATCAACTTTCTGGTGCTTGCATCTTACACACTTATCCAACAAGTCTGATTCATTATCCAATTGGCCATACCACGATATGTTGGGAATTAATTAACCAATATAATACTATCCCTCATCCATGATATCCATCAAGTCTATGATCCAGAATTTCTTGACCTTATGCATTGTGTCAATAGATAATTGTGAAACCAAGATGTTTAGCTCTTTTCTTCTTAACCTATCATTATCCAACTCCATTGCTGATCCAATCAAATTTCGTTTTCACATCCTCTATCACATCGGAAGAAACTAAAGTGACTTTAATTCCAAAGGAATAATAAATTAGTCTAGGCAAGTACCCGTTGGTGCCTGCCTAGACTATTGTTCCCCATCGGTTTGGTCGATGTAATATATCCTTTGTACAGTGATAATTTAAATGTCACGTTCGCAGAAACTTCATAAAATCAATATTCCCATCAAATCTTGATCCTTACAGAAAACTATCATAGAGTGGGAGAGTGAATTGGTCAAGAAGAGATTGACCAAACCGTCAATATCCAGGATTGCTGATATCGCTTCTCAGAAGAATTCTCATAATCATCTAATGTAGATGATCTGATAGATTTCGGATTCGGAACCAGACAAATGCCAACCGATATGCTAGAATATTTAACCTGCGAATTTCAACTTATTCTTATGTTTACTAAAAAAGGTTATTCACCGACTAGTTAATCCGATTACCTGCAGCTTATTATCTCGTATTTTACATTCCAATACCTTTCATAACTTAGTGCCCGAATTTAGTATACGTTGCCAAGGATAAAGCAAGTGTGAACTAACCATAATTTTGATACAACCAATTTGATATTATTTATCAAGATACTCGGTGTATCTGGGTGGCAAAAAGAATACCTTTTCTGCTTTTATCTTGAATATTATTCTCTTCCGTAAAGGAGAATGAGATGGATATTTCTGTATGTTAAGATATTTTTTGGCAAGCTTATCTATATGAACGTCTGCTCCATCATTAGTCAATTCAACGACCGTCCCTTGAATCGTTACCATGCTGTACGGATTATTCCTGTCAACCATGGAAATAGATACTCGTGGATCACCTAAGACATTCTTATGTTTTATGCGCCCTTCGGCTGTATTTATCAGGATAAGATCATTTTCAAGATCAATCCATGTTGGGGCAACATGAGGTGCACCATCCTTCATCCTTGTTGCTAAAAAAGCAAAATTTTTGTCCTTGATAAGCTGGACAATGTGCTCATCCAACAATTCTACGCCGCCTCCTTTGTCCAAATCGGTTTGATACTCATATTAGAAGCCTTTCTGTATACACTGTTATGAACTTTTGGCATGTTATTTACAACTGAATCTATACAAACTTCCTCAGTTATCAAATAAGTCCAGTTAGACTAAAAAGACTCTGACTAGGGACAGGAGTCGGATGCTAAGTTACTACGAATTTAGAGAATTTTCAGATTAACCATGAAAACATCAATGGATTTAAGTGTTGTACCATTCTTGCGAACGTTGAATATAGTCATGAAACTCTTTTATTGACGTTCTAAAGATCAAATAAGACTAGAATACTTATTATTCTAATACTAATTGCACTCTATCAAGTTTTCAGGGAAGTTAAACCAATGTTCGAAGAAATGCCGGAAAAAAATTAGTTACAACACGGCGCCACTCGATTTGCCTAAATAAAACAAAAGCACGCGATTCTAGTATATCTCTTTAGAGATTAAAAGTTCCTTTCCAACCATCTCCTTGATGTCACTATATCTTCTTGTACAAGGGTATGTCCAGAGTCTTGCCACTCGAGAGTTGCATCAGAATGGGCTTTGGTAAATAATCTTAACAAATTTTCTGCCTCCCATCTATTAACAATTGGATCATGCAGACCTTCAGAGAGCAGTATGTGTTTCTTCGATAGGTCAGGTAGCACCTTTGGAATGAAAGGTACCATAGCTCGAAACAAGATTGCACCTGTAAGGATCTCTGGCCGTCTTAATAAAAGGCTAGCACCAATATTTGCACCGTTTGAAAATCCTACTGCAATAATTCTTTCCAGATCAAACTCATATATTGAAGAAGAATTTAGTATGAAGTCTGCCAGTTCATTAGTTCTCAGGTTAAGATCCTCCAAGTCGAAAACTCCTTCTTTTATTCTTCTAAAAAATCTGGGCATCCCATTTTCGAGAACTTTGCCCCGCACACTCAAGATTGATGCGTTAGATGCCAATTCTTTTCCCAAAGGAATAAGGTCCTCCTCATTACCACCTGTGCCGTGCAGAAGCAATATGGTCAGGTCAGTTTGTTTGGCTTTACTATTCGCAGGAATGAATCGGTGAATAAAACCAAGCTCAGTATTTTTCATATTTATTCAAACTCCTGATTTGGTACTTGCTTGGAATGATGTTAGCGCGGATTTAATCTTTTCTAGATTCTTTCAGTGTCAGCCCCATATAACATTCGGTGAGCGCAAAGTACAGATATTTTTTTAATCTGTTAAGCCCTGAAGATTCGTTGAAATTTCAAGGAAAAACCTCCTGGTTCTCTGAATTAAATAGAATGAAAATATGTTCAATCAATTTGTGCTTGTTTTTCAGGGTATCAACGGAGATTGATATTTTTACAACAAATTTTTTGCTACTGACCGCTTGTTCGACAAAACGTAACGACGTGCAACTGGGACATATCTTGATTCAACGATTATGTCCCTCCGTGTTAGCGTTATTGAGGAACAATGGAAAATAATGTGGTTGAGCCAAGGTGCTTGAAAATAGGTCATATTATATATCCCTACGTTGCAAAGTGTAGTGATTTTTTTGACACAAAATAGTTTTCCAATGCGGGACTGGCATGTAAAGAATATGGAGAATATTGTTGTAAAATATGTAACAGGATTATCTGAAAATGCTACTAGATATGAAGTAAGAATACACAAGAGATACGGC
>JBAWET010000173.1:0-4839 GCA_049591355.1 Nitrososphaeraceae archaeon | reverse complement strand
ATAACATATCACGCAATGGAACTAATTCAAAAGGATAATTTGGTAAAGATACGCTATATCGCAGACTTGTAATTTTATTTTCCTTTCATCCCTCAAAAGAAGAGAATAACTAACATTGTCATTCATTATGCGAGATAGTTTATTCCAAATATACATGGGATATCTTATGTAAATGGGAGACCTAGGGTAAATCTAGAGTGCTTTCTTACAAGATTTAAATATCAAATACAACTCATATTGAATATTGAGTTCTCATACCAGCAGTAATCCTCCATTGGTAGAGTTGTCAGAAAAAAATTTCGATGAAGTTATTAGTTCTAACAAGCCGGTATTAGTAGATTTCTGGGCCACATGGTGCGGACCCTGCCAATTTATGTTACCTATTTTTGATAAATTGGCAAAAAAATATGGCGATAAAGTTTCTTTTGGTAGGTTGAATGTAGATGATAACCAGGGAATTGCGATGAGGTTCGATGTTTATGCAATACCAACATTCATCGTTTTCATGAACGGGAAAGCCGTAGACAAGGCCGTTGGTGCGGTGGGTGAAAAAGGACTTGAGGGATTATTGGAAAAGTATCAATAAGATTATTTACTACACATCATTTTTCAATTAAATATATCCAAACGACGGATCGGCTTCTCGTTTTTTAGATAGAATGTGTTGGAAAACTTCTTGTTCCTCGGGACCCATACGATGGGAAAAAGATTCAATTAATAATTTAGCCTCTTTGCTTGTCAGGTCAGTATAAAAGATATCCCCCTCATTGATCTGTCTTCCAATGACAGGTTCTTTCATGGAAACTGCCACCTGGGTACCTATTGAAGCTTCAGATAGATTTTTTCCACCTTCTTGAATTTGATGTATTGACCCAATTTTCTTCCCATTTTCGTTGATTACAGGTACCTTTTGTCTTAGCCTCCCTATCAGAATCTCTGCTCCAAATACTGCAGGATCATTTCTTCTGAAAACATATCCCTTCAAGAATTGGAACTTACAAACAGGGGATATTTCATTGAACAATATCGAATCTTCGTGTTCTTTCTGATAACTAACCCAATCGGTGTAGCTGCGTACAAGATTATAAATGATCTTTTCATTAAAAATTTTTATCCCTCTTTCTGAGGCTTCTCTTTCTGCCTCATCTAGTACTCTAACGTTGAACCCAAGAATCACTCCAATATATCTATCTTTTTCCTTAACTGCAGACGCCGCTAAGACATCCCTTCGTGTGATGTGCCCTATATCGGCAGATTGGATGGGAATTTTGTCCTTTCTCAGTAGGTCCACTGTAGCTTCTAAGGAACCGATTGTATCACACCTAAGGACTATCCCATTCGAATCAGTTCTTATTATTGCTGCTTTAATCTCAGATTCGACTAATGATCTGAGTCGGCCCTCGTCTTCATCGTCCTTCAGAACATACAACGGACTTCCTGCTAGGACGCCATCTAGCTCCGGTGAGGTAATTTTTAGTCCTGCTGCGGCTACGACATGGTCAACTGGTCTAAACTTATCACGGGGATCACGCATCTCATCTAGTGGTTTAGGTAAAAGAAGAGCCTTGACTTTAGTAACAATTGCATTGTCACGTTTAGCTACAACCACCCGGTCGCCCTGTTTTAGCACCCCGTCAATAAGAATGATATTTGCTGAAGGCCCTAAACCCAATTCGTCTTTCACCTCTAACACTATGCCCTTCGTCTCACCCTCATGACGCTCTAACTTCTTTGTCATGTATTGCTGCGCAAGTCCTACTAGAACAGCCATTAATTCAGGAATGCCAATATTTTTTGCAGCGCTGACCGGCACTATCGCGACCTCCTTGGTAAAGTCCTTTATACGCCAGAATGCTTCCGAATTATAACCCAACTTCGATAAGGAACCAACTACAGTGTAAATTTTTTCATCCAGGGTGGATATCATTTCACTTCCTTGTGCCTTTATCTGTTCAGTAATAAAGATAGATTTAGTATTATTCCAACCAGGGATTTGATCAATCTTGTTTAGTGCAATAACAAACGGTACCTTTCGCTTTTCTAAGATCTCTATACTCTCTACAGTCTGTACTTCAATTCCCTTGTTTGCGTCGGCTACAACAATTGCAATGTCTGCTGCAGAGCCACCACGCATTCGAAGGTTGGCAAAGACCTCATGACCGGGAGTATCAATCACCAACAGACCTGGGATAGGCGAATCTGACTTCGCAAGCTGACTATAGAGCGGTCCGGTTATGTCTTTTACTATTTCTATAGGAAAAAAACTCGCGCCAATGTGTTGTGTTATTCCTCCAACTTCCCTTGACTGTACAGCGGTTCCCCGCATCTGATCAAGAAGAGAAGTTTTTCCCGAGTCTACATGACCCAACACTACAACTATTGGCTGTCTAATCTTCACTTAACCAAAAATGACTTTTGACTCTTTTATGAAGCTTTCAGCGGAATCAGAAGCGTGTATTACATTGTCCGTTAATCCAAGTCCATAATCTCCCCGTACAGTACCAGCTCCGGCCTCAGAAGATTTAGTGCTTCCAATCATCAGTCTTGTTGTGGCGACTGCATTGTTTCCCTCTATTATACATGCTACGACTATCCCCGAAGTTATGAAAGAGACTAACTCGCCAAAGAATGGTTTGTCTCTATGAATATTATAGAATTCTTCAGCTTCCATTTTTTCAAATTGGAACGATTTTATCTTCTTTATTTGAAATCCTTTATCTTCAAATCTGGAAATAATTTTTCCAGTCAGTCCTCGCTTGAAGCCATCCGGTTTTATAACGATTAGAGTTTCTTCATTTGATTGCAATTTATTCTTATTTTCCAATTCATTTCTTGACTCTAATTCCGCCCTTTACGTATTTGTCGGTCCATTTCATCTTTCTTGGATCTCGTTTCAATTTACGAAGATTCTTTTTACATTTATTTGAACAGGTCCACTGTATCGCCCCGTCATTTTTAACCAACATTATCCCGTTACCAGCAAGTATTTGCCTGCCACAGAAGAAACAACTACGAAGCGAACGGACCAGTTTACTCAAAAGTCTAACTCACACCAACAATAATTATTTGATTTTTCGTGCCTCTCTTTCCGTCTCTCTCAGCATTAGAATATCACTAACTCTAATCGATCCCTTTACATTTCTAGTTAATATACGGCCCTTATCCTTCCCTTCTAAAACCTTAACACGAACCTGAATTACCTCACCCGCAATGCCTGTGCGACCCACGATTTGGATTACCTCAGCAGGTGTGACTTTATCTTCTACAGCCTTACTCATAAATTATTTATTGCTCCTTCTTGTTCTTTAAATTGGAAATAGAATTTATGACCTGATCAACAATGTGTTGAGCATCCCCTGCATCCACAATAGTAGCTGCTGCTGAACCAACATCTATTCCTAATGACTCCCCCAATTGCTGTTTACTTGGTACGAAAATATATGCAGCGTTTCTCTCTTCACAAAGAATGGGAAGATGCGCTACTACTTCGGGAGGTTGTACGTCTTCGGCAATGACCACCAACTTACTAACTCCTCTTTCTATCGCCTTTGTTGTCTCATTAGTACCCTTTCGAACTTTGCCGCTTTGTCTTGCAAGCCTTACGGCCTCGTATACTTCATTCACCAAGTCTTTAGGCGTTTCGAATTTGACATAGTACTCCTTACTCAATCTGATTTATCACCCATCGGGATCATCTTATCGAATATGATGTAGAAAATAGGCGTATTAAAAACGTTGTCAATATATTATTTGATTAACTCTTTTCCAATATCTCGTGGATAAGTCGGGTATACTCCTTAATTTTGGAATCTATGAGATCTCTGTCAGTCGATTCTGCGTACATTCTAAGAAGTGGTTCGGTCCCACTGGGTCTTATCATAATCCAGGTCTGATCGTCAATCCAGATCTTTATTCCATCCAAAGTCTCAACTCTAACAGGATTCCCATGATGCATACAACATTGAATGACTTCTTCAACTAATTGATGGTTAGAACAACGAAATTTTGTTTTATGTTGGTAAACCACGGGCAGAGTAGAAAACATTCCTGATAGCGAATTCTCGTCAGAAGCCAACATGTCCAAAATCAATGCCGTTGTGAGTGCTCCATCTCTTACTTCATTTAGTACTCCGTACATAAAACCTCCATTTTCTTCCAATCCAATTATAGCCTTCCTCTTCACCATTTCCCTTGACACTTCCACACTTCCAACTTTGGTATATATCACGTCAGATCCAAGTTCTCCTACTATCTTGGCAAGAACAGATGTAGTGTTAATCGGACATACCACCTGAGCTTTTCTATGCCTTAATGAAAGGAGATGTTTGACCAATAGTGTTCCTGTTCTATCTCCCCAATGCACCACGCCTTCATTGTCACAAAATATGCTTCTGTCACCATCCCCGTCATAAGCGACACCCAGATTGGCCCCCAATTCTTTTACCAAGAAACTCAGATCATGGAGATTTTCAGGGGTAGGTTCAGAACCCCTTGCCAGAAAATCACCGTCTATCTGTCCATTTATAGCGACAACTTGACATCCCAGTTTCTTGGCTAATATCGGTGCAACTAATGCCTGGACGCCATTTCCGAAGTCCATTACTATCTTAAATTGATGTTTCCTAATTTTTTCAACATCTACCAAATTCAGAACATCACTAATGTAGAACTTCAACAATTCCTGCTGACGGGTAACGCCATAATCCAAAGTCTTTGCAAAATTCTTCTCGCGGTATATGCGTTCTATCTTCAGTTCATCTTTCCTGGAAATTTCTACACCATCGTCTGCTGAAGGTTTTATGCCGTTATATTCTGGAGGATTGTGAGATGCAGTTATCA
>JBAWET010000172.1:0-7133 GCA_049591355.1 Nitrososphaeraceae archaeon | reverse complement strand
AGAATTGTAGTATAAATTTCCTCTTTACTTTGGTTCTTCATGCCCATATCTTGATGAATTAATTTTTAGAGTTGAAGATAAAAGGGTAATGGAAAATAAAAAAGTAAATTGTCACAGATATCTTTTCCACTTGACACTTAACCTACAGAAGCGTTGTCGCCAAGGCAATATAAGGTATCATAATTGTTGGATTTAGAACTTTATCTAGCAGTAGAAATTATAGTACCGCACCAAAATGTTCCAATTTCTATTAATTATGCTAACAGTATTCTTCAAATATGTACAAATACTGATGAATTAAAATCTATGCTATAAAAATCATTGAAAGTCGTGTAGGCGCCTGTCTTTATGCAATTCAATTTTTCTCTGGACCTCCATCGTATGGTTCTTGAAAATGTGATCATCCGCGCATTGACTATGCATTATACCGATTTCGCAAAATTCGCATGAAGTTACAATATCTCGGTCTTCGAATGATTGATTGCAGAATTTGCAAATATCAGTTTGGATATCATAATTTGATAGAGGTTTCAACCAACATTCACGCCAAAGAACTACAGTCATTCTGAGTTTATTGGAATAATCTTGCATATATTTCAATAAATATTATCACTGTGGCCAGATAAGAGAATAGCTCCCCTAATGACATTTGTTCATGAGACCTTTGAAGATGATTCTTTTCAAAGTTAAATTCTTCAAATCGGTCTGTTAGGTGAATCTAATATAAAATCTGACAATATGTATCTCTACTACTGCTTGACCATAAACGTTCCTTGAATATTCTACTTTTGATCTATGTGAATGAGATTTAACATAGGTAATAGGTCAAAAAAAATGATTTTTCTATGATAAATCTATATATTGGCAGATTCTCTAACCTACATGGCTAATTGTCCTTATTGTAACAGTGATATCTTTAGTACCGGTTGGAATGTGGAAGAAGTGGATATTGGCCACAAAACTATTAGGGGAATCATAATTTCCTGTAAAGAATGTCACAAGATGCTTACAATTTTTCAAGCGTGAAAACTTGAACGACTTTGCCAAAGCGAGGTATTAAGAAAACTTACAATGTTCAAAATAATGATGTAACTATAATCTAGTAACATCATTCTACAATATGGAAGTTAGGAGTGATCGCATCTTTATTTTGAATATTTTATGACAAGAAGTTAAACGACTTTTTATGATGCTCAAAGGTAATCATGTTATAAAATGTGAAGTAATGATAATCAATATTTGCTGGCACCAACAAGTCTTGGATAATATCCAACAGTAAATAGATTGCAATAAAACAACCTGAATCAAAAAAATGCAATTTAACGAGAGATCAGCCGTCTCAGAAAAATCTACTCCTGGCTGGATAAATGCTTCTGGTAGTAATACGTTCGACGCTCTTCTAAATCCATTGCCGGCGCAGTGATCTACTCGCCTTACTAATCTATTTATACCATATAACAATCGTATACTAAGGGATTCACATTACGATTTCTATGGAAATCTTTATGTCACCTGTTCCCGGTAACTGACAAGATTTCCTCTAGAGCTGCTGTCGTAATGTGAATACCCTTATACTAAAAATGACATTTTCTGTTCTTTATCCATACTGTCTCCATGCTCCTCAGGAAGCAATAATTTGGGGATGCTTTTATACACGAGACTAGGAGTCAACTAGAATAAGCCATACACAAATTCAATTAGTACTGTAATTATTACTAGAATTTCTAGATCAAGTTGTATTGCGATAAGCTCTCAGCAATTCCAGAAACATAGGGATTTTTCGCATACTTCTTACTTATCTTCTGGAATGCCATGCGTTATGTAACATATATGATATTTTCAAGTTATGAAACTTGGACCAAACTCCTGTACGGTCATGTTTATTAGGTCCGTGAACGTTAGTGGACCAATAACGAGCAGACTTCTTTATTTTCTGATCAACCAAGCCACTATTTGTACCAGCATTGTAGATATTTTCTGATTGAGGCTAAAAATCAATTCTATTGTGAAATCAGCGATTTTGGCACTAACAAATATGCCACTAGATCTTAGGACAATCACTATTAAGAATTCCAACTTTCTGAAGCGTGAATAGAAAAGTTAAATCGTAACTAGAAACAACTTGAAAGAAAATTTTATGCAAACAGTGAATTGTTAGAACAATTGTCAATCAAGGGAAAAGTCGTTGTAAATATCAGTAAGTTCGATTTTTTTGTATTTTTCTTAACCCATCAAATATCTCCTTCATCTGTTCCTCGTTTGGATATCCATCTTTTAAATACCTTAAGTTTATCATAAGGGTCTTTAGACCTTCGTAAACTTGTGCGTCTTCTACCGTATCTATAAGAGCATTCAAACTAAAGGGCTTGCGCATGACCTCGATTATCCTTCTAAGTCTCCTAACAGATTGCTCTACTGTTTCATCTACAAACCCCGACGCAAAGATTATACGCTGCTGTGGATTTATTTGGAGAATTTTTTTAGCAGCTTCCAACCCGTCCATTCTTGGCATCTTATAATCCAAAATTACTACGTCAAATGAAGTAGATTCATTTAATCCTGCGAGGTCAGATTCCCCAGTATACTTTGTTAGGCAATCTTGGCCGTCAAAACTCAACGTAACCGTGTGTTCTCTAGCCTCCAAAGCATCCTTATATGCCTGTAAGGTCTCCTCATTGTCTTCTGCTATAAGTATCCTCATATAAGACTGATGAATGTAAGAGTACATACTAATACTTAATAATTTTGCAGAAGTGCCAAGGTATCCGTTATGCACATAAAATGTGAAGCAGTATTAACTTGAACGGGCATCCAAAAAATGGAGTTGTTCGGTATGGACCAAAGTAAGAAAGTTCACTTGCCAGCTAAATTGTAAAATGAATGCTCCCGGTAATTGATCGTCGATTCACTGCACAGCCTCAATAAATGTAGCAGTATCTGTAGCCTTCATGGCGACATATACTCCGGTACTGTAATTTAGATCAGTAGGCTAAATGTAATTTTTTCTAGATAGCTCCAAAATAATTTTGAAATCAGTTTACCTGTTGGTTCAAATCATCTAAAGATGAGTGTTACATCAATAAACCCATTATATCGGGTGAAACTAATACATTGCCGCTCTGCAGTAATAGAAAAGCCGAATATTATAGTATTTTTGATCTTAACAATTCATACTCATCTAACTCCATTAAATATCTGGACCGCCGAATTTCCGCGTTACCAGATGCGAGCTATATGAGATCGAATCGCGTATTTTTGATCAAATTCGGCGCCTCTTTACAATTGTTAACAATCTAATTTTCTATATTGCCTCTACTTTGCAAATAGAAAGACATAACCTCGTCATCTCACGATTGTATTCGACCAAGTTAACTTTCATATGTCGTGATCTGTTTTAGGGATTGTAAATTTGAACGTTGCTCCTTTTTGATTTTCTTCGTCTATCCAAATTTCACCTCCATGAGCCTCAATTATGCCTTTGCATATAGCTAGTCCCAATCCTGTACCACCATGTTTTCTGCTAAAAGTAGTATCCACTTGATAAAATTTTTTAAAAAGATTTTCTATTTTATCGGCAGGAATACCAATTCCGTTATCTTCTACTGCGAACAAGACGTAGGAATTAGGGTCTCCGGTGCGATGTATTAGACTATTTTCAACCCGGAGTATTATCTTGCCTCCGTTCTCAGGAACAAAATCAATAGAATTTTTTATCAGATTACAAATTACTTGTCCGATCCTCTTTGGATCACAAAATACAGTCCCAATTACGGATATTTCTGATACTAAATTCACATTCTTGGTTTTCGCTAGAGGTAACATCTCTGACATCGCTTGATCTATTATTTCGCGCACATCTATGTTAGTTTTCGCCAACCTCAATCTTTCAATTTCGAGTTTATGAATATCTAGCATGTCACTAACCAGGACTTCAATCTTTTCAACGCTTTTTTTCATCGTTTCGATTGCCTTGGTCTGCTTCTCATTTAAATTTCCCATGAATTCTGTCTTTAAGAGCATATCAGAATACAACTTTATGGGAACAATCGGAGTTTTTAGCTCATGGCTAATCATTGAAATAAATTCATCCTTTGACTTGTCGCTCTCGATCAACGACTTGTATGCTTCATTAAGTTCAGCATCCTTTTTTAGAATCTCTTCTGTCCTTGTCGTGATACTTTTTCTCATCTCATCAAATCGTTGGGCTAATTCGCCAATCTCATCGGAAGTTCTAATTTCAACCGGTGCAGCGAAATCCCCTTTTGTTATCCTTCGTGCCGCATTATCTAATTCCGTTATGGGTTTGGAAATGCTTCTTGCAACAAAGAAAACAACAAGAGTTGAGATTGCTAGTATCAAGACTGTTATTATTATAAATATAGTTCTCAAATCCAATACACCACCAAAGGCTTTGTCAGTTCCCACCGCAGTGATCAAAAACATGTCATCGCCTTGGTAGTCAGGAAAGGCCCTTTGTTTGGCCGCTATAAAGATGCTGTCCCCACCAGAAGTATCGAGATTTGGAAATATCCCATTTTCGACGCTCTTTGTAGAATTGGCTATCTTCATAAAAATTGGTTGATCATGATAGAAATTCGAACTATCACTCGTGTTTACGCCAGCATTAGAATACAAAATTGTGCCATTTTTTGAAATAAGGTCTAATCTCAAATTTGGTTCAAGGCTGGAAACATTGTTACCGACGATGGTTACTAATGGATAATAAAGTGCCACATATCCACCTATTATACCTCCGTTACCACGTAAAGGAGTAGAGATTTTAAACCAGTCACTTTCATTCGGATAGACAGCTGGTAGAATTTCTTCGTTAATCTTGCCTAATATGGATTCCTTAGAGGATGTGTAGGCAGATACATTGTCACCAACAGCTAACTTTGAGGTACCAAGAATCTTGTTCCCATACCTGTCATAAACGAATAGGGACGTATTGGAGTTTAGGGACCCTTGGAAACCAATGAGAAATGCATCTTTCTGCTCATCGGTGAGGTTAGATCTCAAAATGTTGCTTATTTGGGTCGACAAGAACCTCAGATCTCTGATTTTTTCATGCTGTGCTCTCGAAATTTCATCCATCCAATTTACTGAGTCGTGTTCCAAGTGCTTTGAAACTTCAAGAATAAGTCCTGTAGAGAAGGCGTTAAGTGAGGCTAGTGATGCTGAGATAAGGCTTGCAAGTACGAGTGAAAATATGATCGCAAAAAGCCTGGCTCTAACCTTCAATGAAATGAATTGAATCTAGTAGAGTATATGCCTTTTTCTCATAAGGATAATGAAGGAGCTTAGTAGATAAATTATCTTCTAATTATCCATTATTATTTGATGTACGATCGATTCATAATTGAACAATCTTTGTTTCGCTCCGTTGTTAAGGAGCGACCCTTCCAAATGCCGTCATATTGTGCTTGTCAACTTTATCAAATGCGACTACATCTAGGAGTTGGAATGGCATTACATCTCCGGGTTTTAGTACAAATGATTGGCTTGAAACGAACTTGTCAGAATTGCCTAATACTACTCCATTCTTGTCAAAATATACTGCCATTACCTTCACATCATGCACGCTGACAGTATTGTTATTCCTTATCTTGCCGGCTACATCGACTAGGTTGGTGGGTGATTTGTTTAGTGTGACTTCTTCGACTCGGAGGTCAATTCTATCACTCTTTGCAGCAATTGTAGCATTACTCGAATTCGAAGAGTTTGCTATAGATCCTTGGGCATAAACTTGCGAACCAATGTCAATGTCAGGTACCAACATACATACCGAAAATAGTGCAGATAGTCCCAAAAGTATGCTATTCGATTTCATTTGAAATTGATACTAATTTACTTTTATTTAAATCAGACGATATTTAAACCAGTTAGATCAGCAGCCGCAGAAAGCATTGATCGCAATATTCAACTACTCTACGGTTTCTATTAATTACATCTTCATAAACAAGGATTGTTCAGTGGAAGCTACATACTTTTTTAAACCATCTTTAATTCAAGTAATACTCTTTTAGTAATTACTAGTGGTGTTACATATGAAATATTATATAAATAGGCTATTGATTTACTTTAATGAACTCCTCTACTGATTATTAGATACACTTTATTACGATAATTCTATTTGAACGAATGTCTACGCCGCGTTTCCTTTTAGATAATCAATAGATATAATAATCTAGGATACGTTACTATTAATTAGCAATTCTATTCGTAAGCATGAAGTTTGACGTTAAGGACGTAGACTACTATCAAACGGAATTGGAAAATGGTGTGACAAGTGCAATGAGCGTGATCAATATTCCACATGTAAGTTTTCCTATCAATTCTAAGAGAATAATTAGGCCAACTAAATGATCAAGCCTTTCTAGATGATGTTAGATGGTTATTTATCGTACTTTTCATAAGGACAACTGTCTCTTCTTATTTTATAAAGTGACCAATAGCATTTATGATGACCAAAGGAATATCTACAACGTGCGACAAATACAGAGAAGAACATGTTATAGGCCTACCAATTTTAACTTGAAAGTAGGTGTTTGGGAAAATAAAAATGGTTCCTATGCAACATATCGAGAAGCAAGGTTGTCTTCCTGGGTATGCAACATATGTGATAGTCCATTTGCGGCGTTCAAGGAACTTAAAGATCACAAATCAGAAACTCACTCGTATTGACTGATTGAATGATTTGATTTTGTATTTCTGGGCGAATTAGTTTGTACGTCTGAGAATATAAGTTCAGGGCAGAGTCACGCAGATAATTCTAGCATAGGCTGCCTATGTTGGGCTACAAACTAGCAAAATATTGGGAGAACTTTTCTCGTCTATGCCTCAGTTACCATACTGCAGCCCAAAGAGAGCTAGAAATTTCAAGTCGTATAGACTGATAATTCTGTGTACTTGACAGTCAAATAGGTTAATTGA
This sequence comes from Nitrososphaeraceae archaeon, assembly GCA_049591355.1. GTDB lineage: Archaea > Thermoproteota > Nitrososphaeria > Nitrososphaerales > Nitrososphaeraceae > TA-21. Next base: position 200 of record JBAWET010000172.1, on the reverse strand, counting down.
TTCATGCATGTTCTGACTAATTGCGGATTGTTTTGATATCTGTCTTCTATACACAATGACTATTGATGTGGCGGATCTATTTCTCGCAGGGAGAGCTTTTGGAAATCATATGTGACTCCAGTCGATTTGTAATCGAACATAGGGGAGGCCCAAGTTATTGTGGCTCCTGGTGTATTCGCATTACAATGAGTCATGTCGTT
>JBAWET010000171.1:0-2042 GCA_049591355.1 Nitrososphaeraceae archaeon | reverse complement strand
GCATTGAGCAGCGAGTCAGTTAGTTTAAGAAAATGATGGAAAAAATATCAATTCGTCTACAACTCACAGATTTATTTCACTATTATAAACTAATAATAAAATAACAACCTTTTTCGCATGTATAACTTGAGGAAAATACACTAATTAATACCAGGGAGTTTATGTAACACACATCTAAAATCAACGAGTATTAATTTGCATTCACGTAAAGTAGATGTGCTATAGTGACGATGTTAAATCTACTGTGATGACTCCAATACCGCGATAGACGATATTACAAATTACATTGAAGTTTGACTATTCAAACGACATATCACTAGAAACGAATGTAACTCTTTACTATATTGTTTTCAATTGAATCTCGCACCCATTTATTATAGTCAAAGGCAATCGCATCTTATCTGGCCCATATGGGCTATTGCATACTTCGCTTTTTACAGTGTGAAATACTTCGAAATATATATTTTTAAAAATAACAATGCCTTCATATGCTCATGAGTCAATTTAAAAGGCAATCCCAACTATGATTTGAGTAAGCGATCTTGATCACACCAGCCAACTGGCATTTATTTTTTACGTACCGAAATTACATCTCCCGTCTCGAATATTCAAACTTATCCTAACATTTTTGAGCATCAAAAACGCAACCATCGATGTTAATCGTTTAAACGTCTCTCAAAGCTATTTACCACTATTCGGTAACTTGCTCTATTGTATTAGGACTATGGAGGTATAGCCTCTCCTCTCGGACACATATTCACCGGTTAACTCTTCACCTATAATGGTAATTGAAACTATATCGCCCTTAGCAAACTTGGAAGCGTCCAAAGTTACGTAGTCATCGAGTATGTCCGAGCTCTTCAAACTTTCTTGGCTGACGTTAAAATGTACCTGCTTGTTTGATGATATCTGAAAAAGGTTTTCTTTGTCGAACATCCCTATCCTAACAGTTTTACCCTCGTCAGGTATAGCAGTTATTTTTAATCGAACTAATTCGGCTACATGTACTACATATCTCTTTAAACCATTTGCAGATACTTCAAAAGAAAATGGATAACCCGCTGTGTTTTCAGCCATTTTAGTCACTCCATCATTCATTATTATGTCTACTTTTTTTATGGTGTTTCCATATCTTAGGATCCAGATGTTTGTCGTTTCTACAATTGAATCTATAGAACCTTTTCTGAGAGTTGTTTCGTCATCGGTCAGAAAGTATCTCTCCACCCAATTTTTGTAGTCCGTACTAATATCAATTATGAAGTTAGTACACGCATTTTGGTAGTCTTCAATGCTAGTTGCTCGCTCGGAGGCAGTATCACTGGCAAACATTAATTTATTGATATATGTGTTGCATTAATAAATACTTGAATTATTTCTTCAAGCACAAATTCTAATCAATACCAGATCTCCGCAATTAAATCACTTTACAGAATAAGACAGTAGTGCTTTATGCCATATAATTAAATACAATATATGAGATAAAATGCAGAGCCGCACCAATGAAAACATTTTCTACTATTCACTCAGACCTTCTGTATAACTTGAGATACCACAGGCCCAAACTAGAAAAAGATCTTGCCAAGAGCCCCAATGTTGCATATCAACAAATAAATCAAATATCTAACTTTGTAGGATCAAGATTTCAAATATCATTGCAATTACATTTTCCCAATACATCCAAAATTCGTGATGTCAATTCTTATGGAACTGAAAACATTGGCATAGTTGTAGATAAATTTAGAAAAACCTTCCCTATCTCTAGAGAGATAATTAAACAAAAAGCTAAAGAAACTCTGGGCGTAATCAAGGCTCTAGATGCATATATGTATGAGGGAAAGGAAGGCTTAAAAATCATCATGGACTCCGGAAGAATAGAAATATTGCCAGGTTCCGTGCACTTGTGGTGTAATATAGATGAAAACGTTAAGAATTTTATGGATTGGTTAATGGAAGAAATTTACTTTAGAGTAAATAGACCACCTTAATTGAGATATTAAGTGCATTATGTAGATGGAACGTACCTCGACTCACATGGCTTATCC
>JBAWET010000170.1:0-12031 GCA_049591355.1 Nitrososphaeraceae archaeon | reverse complement strand
CCAGAATTACATTTCTACCTACAAAAGTTATTTTGGATTTGGGCACATCAAATCTATAATCATGCTCTCCAAATATCACTATTTTATCGTCAGTTTCCTTCATCACATGTCCTACATGATCTTCATTTTCTATTCTTACGCCTTTATTGAAAAGTGTCTTTCCATATCGCTTCATATATTCTGTTAAATCAACTTTTCCATCCGAACCCCAGGGATCAATGTATTTTGATGTTGGAAGTGGCGCATCACGGTCCACCTTATACTTCTTTAGAATATCAGAAAAATTAAGACCTATCAAAACATTCTTGCTGACATGCTGAATCTCTGAGATAGGAATGTCGTATCTTTCATTCTTCTCTCCAAATACTACGATTTTATCGGGCGTCTCTCTCACTACAAATCCTACATGTGGGGCATCAAGGGCCATAACAGCCCTATTGAAGTATTTGCCAGCTGTCATATTGCTTCTTGGAATTCATAACACTTATTCTTTCCTGTCAATTGTCTTCTGGGAAACTAAACTATAATAGTTGCAATTATCATAATATTATAGGATGTAATTTAGGAAAAGCTTACGGCACGACTAAAAAGTTAAATGAAATGGCGAAATTTGATTACAGGACTTAAATATCACTTTGTGCATGTTGTTATATGAGGTTTTCTAGAATTGAGTATTGATCCATTTGACTGGTTTGCCAAATTCTTTGGTACGGGAAGTACGCCTTTTACGAGAAGAAATAATACCAATAATTTTGATGACATGTTCAGCGGATTCGACGAAATGAGAAGGGAAATGCAAAAGGTATTTGAAGAAATCGAAACGAAAGCACCAAAGGATCTGATAAAAGAATATGAAACACCAGAAGGTAAGGTGAGAGAAGTCGGACCCATAGTCTATGGTTATTCAATGACAATAGGACCTGATGGAAAACCTAGAGTAAGAGAATTCGGAAATGTTAAATCTCCAATGCGAAGTGGTGGTGCCTCGTTTAACACTCCCGTTATCACATCTGAAAGAGAGCCTATGTCAGATATCACAACAACGGACAAAGAAGTGAAGGTTGTAATAGAAATGCCAGGTGTTTCTAAAGAAAAGATCAAGATAAATGCTTACGATAATAAAGTAGAAGTTACAGCCGATGACGCCAAGAGGAAGTATCATGAAGTTATTGAAATACCGCCAGAAACAGATATTGAAACAGCTAAATCCAATTACAACAATGGAATACTTGAAATTACCTTCCAAAAGAAAGTCCAAACCCAGCCAAAAGGCAAGGAAATACAAATAGAATAGATCTGATAAGAGAGCCAAAATCGCAATTCTTGATTGATGATATTATTAATTACGATAATTGAATGGAGGTTTTTTAGTCACTCATGGTAACGTCTTGAATGTTAATATCTGATCGCCTAATTTTCCTAACTATGTGTTTTCCCAAAACAGCAGTGAGAAAAATTGCAGTTGCTGTTAGAACAATAGCTCCACTTGGTGCAATATTCATAATGTAAGAAACAATAATGCCCACAATAACCGAACAGGCCGATATGCCGCAGGATATGATTGCAGTTTTCTTGAACCCCTTGCCCATTGTAATTGCAGTGATGTTTGGCAGTACTATGAGAGATGATATGAGCAACACTCCAACCAACTTTATCGATGCAATGACCGTTACGCTGGCAATCACTATGAAAAGATAATTTATGTTCTTTACGCTCAGGCCACCGACTGCTGCTTGTTCCTCATCAAAGGTGACATATGTTAGTCCTTTATAAATAAGAGAAATTATCGCAAGTACTATACTGCTCACTATTAGAATCATGAGCAAATCTTGAACACTCACAAGAAGAATGCTTCCGAAAAGAAAACTAAATAAGTCAAGCGTAAATCCTCCTGAAAGACTAATCAGTACGATGCCTATAGCCAGCCCTGAAGACAATAAGACTGCAACAGCCGAATCAGCAGGTATTTTGGCAAACTCACGTAGCTTTGTCATTCCGAGGGCCGCTAATACAGAGACAATAAAAGCAGTCCATAACGGATACACATTTGTGAATAATCCGATTGCAATACCCCCAAAGGCTACATGCGACATCGCATCGCCAAATAATGAATGACGTTTCAGCACCAAAAACAAACCAATAATTGAACAAATTATTGCAATCATGACGCCAGCAATTAGGGCGCGCTGCATAAAACCAAACGTAAGAATTTCAAAGACCATCAGGATCAACAATCTTGTCATTGTTATTGACGTCAAAATGCGAGTGCATATGTGCCTGCATACTTGATTCTAAATAGGCTGACATCATTAATTTTTCGTTGTTGAAGAATTCTCCAACGTCACCATGGAAGAATAGCCTCTTGTTAATGCACGCTACCTTATTCGCTAATTTTTTTATTGCATCTAGATCGTGAGAGGACCATATGATAGTCATTCTTTTTTCCTTATTCAACTCTGTTAATAGGGAATAAAACTTATTTTCCGATTCCATATCAATGGCGGTGGTAGGCTCATCAAGTATCAACAAATCAGGATCAGCTACCAATGATTTGGCAATCAACACACGTTGTAATTGACCACCTGAAAGCTCACCAATTCTCTTCTTATTATATCCTATTAATCCAACTTCTTCTATTGAAGATGATATTTTGCCTTTGGTGTACTTTCTACCAATCAATCCGAATGAAACAACCTCTTCAACCGTAACAGGAAATCCCTGTTCAATTGATCTCGTCTGTGGTATATATCCAATTCTCTTTAAAAAATTTTTATCATCTCGTATGTCCTGACCAAATAATTTTATTGTTCCCTTGTACCCGAGGAGTACTCGTAACATACATCGAAAAAGAGTAGTTTTACCTGCTCCATTGGGACCAACTATTCCCAAGAAATCTCCTTCATATGCTTTAAAAGAAACATTTTCTAATGAAAGTGAGGAATCGTATCCGAATGATACATTCTCGACTGATACTATTTCAGCTGGCATTCTAGACCTATCTTCAAATTCTCAACGTTCTCATTCATTTTATCAAGATATCCAATGCCGGCTCTCTGTTCTTCTGAATTGATTCCCTCTATCGGACTTAAGATCAAGACTTTTCCATTCGGAATTTCTTGAGCTATTACTTCTGAAGAACGTGGATCGACAAGATCTTCTGAATATACTATATGCAGTCCTAGATCTCTTGCCAATTCAATAACTCCTTGAAGCCTTTGAGGGAGTACTTCTCCTTCAGGTGTTAACCCCTGATGTACGCTATGTTGATTCAACCCATACCTATTTGCGAAATAGGTAAAAGCGTTATGGAACGCTATAAAATCCTTCTTGTTGCAAGTTGCTAGTTCGGTCTTGATTCTATAGTCTAGGTCATTCAATTTTCCAATAAATCTATCTGCATTTGCCTTGTAGTATTGGGTGTTGGCGGGATCTATTTTTACTAATGCATCCTTGATATTCTCAACCTCCATTTCTGCTAGGATGGGGTCGAGCCAAACATGAAGGTCATATGTACCAGAATTGCCAGTATCATTACTCATAAGGAGATTCAAGCCTTGACTCGCTTCTACTTTAAACTTTGCATTAATCTTATCGATCCATTTTTCTAAACCTGCGCCGTTATAGACTACCAAATCCGCAGTTTCTGCGTTCTGAATCTGTTGGATGGTTGGCTCATAATCATGTGGTTCCACCCCAATTGGGATGAGACTTGTGACATCTACTTTATTCCCACCGATTTCCTTGACGAATTCGTAAACAGGATAGAATGACGCTACAACTTTTATTCTAGACTCATTTGTATTGGAGCTTATAAGAGAAGGCTGGGTTGTGTTAATACTATCTGTCGCTATCATTAAATGATCACTAGCATTTGCAGCAAATACAACCGGTAGTGTGGTCAACATTAGAAACATGTAGAATATCGGAAAGACATGTTTCAATGCACTATACATGATCCAAACCTGCATTATTAAGTATATATATTTATGTTATTAATAAATATCATCATATATATAAATAAGTTAATAACTATTTAGTCACATCAGATCATGTATATTCCTACCAACCCCGTTAATCTTGATCGAATTTCAGTGATCAACATATCAAATCTGCTGCTATAGAGAAAAGCAGGCCAATGACTATGTATACATCTGTTTGTATTTGGAGATCGAGTAAAAAGTAAATACTAGTCCAAAATTAATAATTAATTGATAATAGAAAGTACGTGAATATTCATGTTACTAATTGATGATATTCAATCTTATTATTGAATCTACCAAAGGTAGAATAGACAAGCAGAATTTAGAAGATGAATTTGATATATGATTTACAATTGTCAAATATAAGATTGTGGAGGAGGGCTTATTATGGAAGCTGAAGATTTCATCATGGATGAGGACAGTTAAGGTTACTAGATTATGGTACAATATACGAATTATTTCTTGTTTAATCCTGACAATTACTATGATTATATCGGGAATAACAATCAACAAAGGTCCCTTTTCGCAGGCGTTTTCGGCATCTGGTATCAAGATAGCCGCTGTAGGCAATTGGGGTTGTACTTCAAACAGCCAGGCAACTGTCAACAATATAAACAGCAAGAATCCTGAACTGGTTTTGGGCCTGGGGGATTATTCCTATGAAAGTACGCCAGATTGTTGGTTTAATGAAATCAAAGCGTTTGACAGCAAAATGAAGATTAGCATAGGGAATCATGATGTGATGACCAAGAAATTATTAAATTCTTATCTGAACCATTTTAGTCTTTCCAATCAGTATTATTCATTTGATTTTCAGAGTGTTCACGTCCTTACTATGGCAACTGAACTAGAATGGGAAGCAGGGTCGAAGCAGTATAAGTTTGTCAAAAATGATTTAGAACAAGTTTCCAGGGACCCAAATATCAAATGGATCATAGTAACCATGCATAAGCCGATATATACATCACCAAATGGCTGTTCAGCATCATCTTGTGAAGGTAGCAAAACATTGAGAGACACATATCATCCTCTATTTGACAACTATGGTGTGGATTTAGTACTGGAAGCACATATGCATTCTTACCAGAGATCCTATCCTATCAAGTATAATGTAGATAATCCATCTAAACCAATTATAACAAGTTCGGACAAAAATAATTACAATAATCCAAATGGTGAGATTTTTGCCATCGTCGCTACAGGTGGAATAAACTTTCATAGTCTGGCTGGAAAGGCTCCTTTTACAGCGACTCAACAAGATTCAAAGTTCGGCATATTGGAGATGCAATTTTCGAACAATAAACTTGACGCAAAATTCGTTTCTAATGCCGGCTCAACCATGGATCACTTTACCGTCTCGAAGACTACGAAAAAACCCACAACTTCCACTCCAACTATTACCAAGCCAGCAGGTACTCCTAAAGTCGTCGATAAAAAATCAGAAGATTCACAAAAATTAAAAAATACAACGAAATTGAATGAAAACCAACCTGCCAATGATAAGAGTACGAAAAAGGCCAAAAATACATCTAATACAAACGAAACCAAATCCATTGATTCAAAAGACAAGATCAAAACAGAAAAAACAAAAAGCCAGACGAAGAATCAAAACCCAGTGCTATTAAGTGGAACAAACCTGCTCCAGCCGCCAGAAGAAAATGTCAAGTCTTCCGCATCCGATACAGAGATGTCGAATCCAAGTAAGAGTAATGAAATTGGAATAAACAACAACGTCCCTAATTCTCAAACATTAGATCCCTTTGCGCCCCTATCTCCATATCCATAATGCTGCCTCATTGTTGCCAAAATTGAGCTAAAGTACCTAATACAATTGGCTCGTTGGTAGGTAATAGTAGTACGAACAAACCCTTTGGGTCTGTACCTACACTAAGATTGTAAAATTTTATCAAATTGTGTCCGGAGAAGTAGTGTACAAGTTCCTTGAGCCCTTTTACTTATAAGCTCAAATCTCTAGGCCGATGGGATAGGATGGCAACTGTCGTCTCCTGTTTAGGGGATAATTAATAAGCTGATACTATAATTAAATACGATACTCTAAACACTAATATGATCTAAAACCCTCTCCAAGTATGTCAGCTGAGATCTTGAGCTCTAGTACTTCATTCGCACCTTCATATATGGTAGTTGCTCGTGAATCCAAAAAATGTCTTGCTACCCTTGCGGTTTTTTGATAGGCGTAGGATCCAAATATCTGAACAGATCTATTGGCAGCATCAAAAGCAGCATTAGAGGCATAAAACTTGGCTATCGTTGCAAGTTTATCTGCTTCGGATCTAAGCATTGAATAGTCTAGATTTTTGCGGTTTAATTTGGACTGCCAATCCATATCCTCAATCTTCATATTTTCAACGTAGTCATGCAGTTTTTGTCTAGCAGAAGCAGCTCTATAAGTAAGCCATCTGGAACTTTCTACAGCAACCGCTATTTTCGATATATGATGTTGGATTAATTGCTTCTTTCCCAAAAGCGAGCCATGTTGCTTTCTTTCTTTGCTATGTCTTACTGTCTCGGTTAAACAATCTCTCATAACACCAATTGAACCGGCCGCAACGCTTAGTCTTCCATCAATTAACGCACTATAAGCAACACTTAATCCCCATCCAGGCATAGCCAATAGATTTTCTTTTGGTATCTTGCATTCATGAAAAGAGATCTCGGCATTTTTGACCGTAAGTAGTCCTAATTTATGCTTCATTTCAACAGCGTGGATGCCCGGTGAATTCATATCAACTATAAAAGCGGATATTTTTCCTGTTACTTTATCACGGGCATACGTTGTAATAATATTTGCAATTGTTCCATTCCCTATCCAATGCTTCTTACCCGACAAAACATAATGATCCCCCTTATCTTCATAATTACTAACCATCAATGAAGGATCACTTCCTGCTTCTGGCTCTGTAAGTGCAAAACCCATGACACTCCTGCCGTCGGTAGTCCTAGATAGGTGGCTTTTTTTCTGTTCCTCATTTGCCCATGATTGTAGAACCATTTGTCCTATTGATGTATGCGCTGAAAAGAAAGTTCGCATCGAACTGCTCTCCTCGCCGATCCTCTCTAACGCAAGTATGTATGTAAGAATATCGTATCCCAGTCCTCCGTATTTTGTGGAGATTGGACAGCCGAGCATTCCAATCTTGCCAAACTCAGGAACTAATTTATCATCAAATTTCTCTTCGAGATAAGCCCTTTCCTCAGATTCTCTTAGGTTCCTACATGCATTATTAACTCTAGAAATAAATTCATCCTGTTCAGTTGATGTGTCAAAGTTCATCTGTGAAAAGTTACAGTAATGTGACACGTAGAACATTAATCGACTTGCTATAAAAGCATAATTATCAAATGCAATACAATATGTTAAGGGAGAAATTTTTGTATACCAATCTCATTGTTTAATTTTTCTGATATGATTGGTTTGTATGCCAATGTAAACATAGAATTAAGGATAAGACTCTGATAGTCAGCCGGCTTAGGGAAAATACGAGTCATATGTTACTATCATTAGGAACTTTATCAAAAGAAAAAACGAATACATATACAAATTATCCCCTATATCTGAGAATTAGATGACAAATAAAAGAACAGACTAAACCGTCGACCGTTACTTTTATAAGACTGGAAGAAAATATTTCCCAGTTAGATGATAGATGATACATACCGCTATTGAGCTGTCCATATTGTACTAATCTTTGTCAAACCTTTCATAGCAGTCATATATTTCATAGTCTGCCAAGTTATCTCCCAAGTGTTCTGCTTTTGTAATGCATTTTTGCATGCTATGAGTAGCATTTTCGAAAATTGGTGTACTCTTAAAATCTTTCCAATTTATATTGTTGTCATCAAACTTATTATTGTCAATTGCACGGTACAGATGTTCAACATCTTTGTATTTCTTTAGATCACCTTCATTGTCTCCAAATGCGTTACTAATTAATTGGCTCCAATTAGATATTCCGATAGCTGTTAACAATCCTATTCCTAGAACCAATGTTGACGCCACTCGATTTTGCATGAAGAAAATTCTAGAAGCAGTTTATAATAGATTACTCATCATCATTTTGTACATTATGTTCAATATTTCGCATTTATCACACGTACCACGAAACAATGATTGAAATTATTTTAAATTTTGGATGAATATGTTGTAGTATGTTCCTAACATACTGGTCTGTCCATGAAGATGATCATAGACAATATCTCATCTCATATCGAGAATCATAACAATATCTACTGATAACTATGATTCTCTAAATCAAATACGTTCGATGCATAGGAACATAACACAGATACCTAGAGCTCGCATAGTGTGGGAAAGCAGTGTATTCAACACAAATTGATTGTGGTCTTAACTGATAGGCTTGGAAGACTATCTTCATTTAGCTAACCATAAAATTCTGACATTCTGCGCTGCCCACTATGATTTGGTAATTCTAATTGTGTCTTAGATTCATCCATGTTAATAGTTGACTTGACAATTTTTAGAATGTTATTGTCCTTAGTATCCTTCACGTATACTATATATATTAGTGCATCATTCTTTCCAATAGATTTTCTTATTACCCTTCCAATTCTCTGGGTTATCTGATTTACATTGGAACTGTTAGCTATTATTATCGCGATTCGTACGTGCGGAATATCATACCCTATTTCTAATGTGTGCACCGAAAGAAGAGGATAAAACTCCTTTCCCCAGCGCTTTAATATTTCTTTTCTTTCTCTAATTGAGATCTCATTATGGATAACATTAGCCTTTATTCCATTTGCAGTCAGCAATTCTTCCAACTGCTTTATGGAACTTATCGTCTCACTAAAAATCATTATGGGCTCATGTGGATGTTCTTTAACTATTTTTATAACCGCGTATAGTTTATTTGTCGCAGTGCTAAGCAATTCTTTTCTTTTTCTAACATTTTCAAACCACGATTTCGCCAATTTAGCTCTGTATCCTCCTTTCATTAACATCATTGATATGATACCAGGATTAAATTGTCCTAATTTACGTGATAATTCACGAATACGCCTGCTAGTATCATCATAAATTGCTTGTTCGTGGATTGTGAATTTTACCATTTGAGGAATGATTTGTGGTTTTGCAAGTCTTCCATCATTCACCGCTTCACGAATCATATATTTTTTCACTGGCGGAGCGATACTCATTATCGTACTATATTTAGGATCGGTGTCATCTATCGTTGCGGTTAATCCTAATACCCCCTTGTTAGGGTCCTCTGCTATCACGGCAAATATTTTAGAGTATTCACTTGCAGTTTCACTAATCAGGTGAATTTCATCAAGGATTACAAGATCTGCCTTTCTTATCAAATCTAAATTATTAATGGCGCTCTGATAAGTGCTAATGGTTATCTCCCTAATATCCTTGCGTTCGCCAAAGTAAATACCTATATGTTCAGCAGACAATCCATATTTAATTAATCGTTCTACATTTTGGCCAATAAGAACTATCCTCGGCACTAGAAACAATATAGTGAAGAATTTAAGGTTCATCTGCTTTTCAGTAGACGGAAAAGTTGATGACCTACCTGTTGCCAGAACAATATCGGCCATACGTCTAGCGCATTCAAAAGCAATCTCTGTCTTTCCTGTACCCGTACTGAAAATGACAGAACCTACACATCTGTTATGTATCCATGCTTCGACAGCTTGCAGTTGGTCATCCTTTAGTTCAAAAGGAAATCGAAGATTGGAGATTGCAGCCAATAATATAGACGGGAACCACATTTAACTAAAAGCTTTTGGATCAGTGCGTCAATTCTAAATTGACGGGACAGTCATTGGTAGGACTGATTTGGTTTGGCCAATAATGTTTGGCTCTCTCGTCGAGAGTTCTACCTAACTCTATTAATTAACAATTTGACAAAGTCATGAAAACTTCGAGATCTCGAGAACTCATTCGGTAGCAATACCACTCATGCAATACATGCAACAGCCTACATTAACTATATTTCTACATCCACGGCTTGAATGATGTAAGTACAAATACTTGATCGGAAAGTTAACACAATTGTATAAATCAGTATTCCATTCATTTTATGACTAAGGTATATTTACAGCGGATTTGAGTAATACATATTGAAACAAAAGGCCCAAAATGATTCGATTGTAATCGCATTCATAACAACGATCGTTATCGCGGGTGCTTGTGTATTTGTTAATTTCTATGGTTTCTCTGTCCAGGCAATCAATGATTACCCGCAGGACTTGACCGTACAAGTCAATGAAACTTCATCAACTTTCATTAGAACATATGAGAATCCAATTTTAGGCGTAAAGTTCGAATATCCTTTAGAATGGGGAGAGCCATCAATACGGGATAATAGTGTTTCCTTTAGTTCCTCATCAAACTCAAAAACGCAGTTTTTTGATATCACAATTTCTGTAGAGACCTTACCACCTGGTTTTATTGATCTTCAACAGTTTATGAGAGAAAAGTTTGGAAAATATCAAACATTACCAGAGTTTAAAATCGTCGAATTGAACAAAACAACATTGGCAGGCTTCCCTGCTCTTAAATTACGTTATAATTATTTAGAAAATTTACTTTTAAACAATGTAAATGTTACTTCTATGAATGTCTTTACTATTAAGGGTAATACCGCTTATGACATTTTGCTTCACACAAGAGTATCCAACTATGATTTTTACCTTTCCGAAGTGCAAAAGTTGATGGATTCGTTCAAAATAATATCTATCTTGTCTTAATCAGATTTCTAGGACTCCTAACTTGTTGAGAAATGGTGGGAGTTAGGTACAGGATAATCGATATGGAAGCTGAATATTTCAGACTAATGTAAACTATCAGTTTATGATTTTGGTGATGCTTGAGACTGCAGAGGTATAATCATTAAGCTAAGGTAAGAAAAGAGTGCAATGCAGTGATTAACTCATTAATCAATGTATGAAGCCAAATCCTTCAAGGAATAAGGAGTTCTGAGATATTTCAGTACTTTGTTACACATATCGTAGTTAGCGAAATTAAAAGGCACTGGGATTTTGGTGATAACTTGAAATCCTTGTTCGGCATTTTAGATTTTGAATGTGTGAACATATTGAAAAGTTAAAAGCTCAAGGATATGTTGACGGCAGTTTAATATATCTTCAAAGGGTCGAGGTCAATACTGATTTTCCAGAAATTTACAGGATCGCGCATTATTGCTTGTACTGCGGCCTCGCAATAAAAGAACATTTCCCCAGTTTTAATATAAATTGTAGCGGATATGGAAATGCCCATCTAAACGATCACTTCGGACCACACATTGATGGAAATACTTATAGATTTAATCTGGTTACTACTGATGAGTATAGTAAATTCAGATCAGATGATTCGAATTACCCAGTCCCAACCACCGTGAGTTTTTGTCCTTATTGTGGAGAGCAACAGAACAGATAGTCGAAGGATTTAGGCAAACAGGTTAAACATTCAGTTCAGTTGATTTTATAAACTCATCAATTTTTATAACAATGTTGTTCCATCATTAATGTTCATTTTAAAATCTATGTTAAAGTATTTTACTCCTTCTTGCAATACATATGATTTATTGTAACTCCTTTTGACTTCCGCCAAATAATCCGCAAGAACGCCTATTAAAAATTTTCTCTTTTTGGTGTCGCTGGTTCAGTTAGCAGGGGCAATTAAGTGGTTGAGCTATCCATTGAAATGTCAATAAAGTGATTATTTATGTCTGCGGAGGTTTCGGATACAAAAAGATTAAAGCTGTTGATCAAGTCTGCTATGCAGACATTAAGTATGATGGTGGAACTTTAACGAGTCGACATCATATCACTTCTACACCTTTCCAAAATGCAATATATCCTTTGATCTTTGTTGCCGCTTCAGATGGTTCGGGATAGTACCAAGCACAGTCTTTATTCAATTCCCCATCAATTTTGATGGAATAGTAGCTTGCAGTTCCTTTCCAACCACATCTCGTGTTCGTACTGCTTTCGTCAAAGAATTCCTTTTTGATTGATTCAGGAGGAAAGTAGTGATTCCCTTCAATTACTATAGTTGA
>JBAWET010000169.1:0-7250 GCA_049591355.1 Nitrososphaeraceae archaeon | reverse complement strand
AAAGAACGGCACTGAAGTATCTCCTTGCTCAATTAGCACAATACCGGGCTGTACTGAACGAGTACGTCCATGCGCCGCAATACGACCTATCTGAGCTGGTGTTAATTTCGGAAATATTTTCTCAATTCGAGAATTAGTTAGAGGGAGTCCTCTGCGTGCTTCGCTCATGAATACCGTTCCTTACAGTTAAGACTACTTAACTTATTTGTAGACAAAGTTACTATTTTGAAGTAATGCTTGAACAGTTGGATCAACCCGTCCAGCCTCGGCCATGCTAAAGCAATGGGTCGATATGAATTCTGCTGCTCCCCAAATTCTCCTTTCCCATTTGGGGAACATAGCTTGTACACGTTTTTCATTGACAGCATCTTTGCGTTCAACTTAGCTATCAAAGAATCCCCAATTATTTAAGTTGATGGGGTCTAGATACGAGTACAAGTACATGTAATTCTTGTTTATTTAATTGCAAAAAAGTATTAAGAATTTTATGATTGATTGAAAATTTTATTGCTTACCTAAAGGGTAGCGGAGTGGAAAATGGTAATAATAACTCGAAGAACCTAGTCTGAATTTGACTATCAGTTTACCATTACTGAGAACAGAACACGTATTACAAATAAAAATGTTTAACCTATTGTTCAATGTAAAATAAGCTCGGAATTTAATGAGTGTAGATACACTTATATGAGTGCATATACACTCATCATGCTTATATGATTACAACAGGTAGTATAAAATTATGAAAAGGCTCGAAGGAAAGGTTGCTGTCATAACAGGTGGGAACAGCGGTATAGGTCTAGCCACTGCACAACTTTTTGTCACAGAAGGTGCATATGTTTTCATTACGGGTCGCCGTCAAAGAGAACTGGATGAGGCAGTAAAGCAGATTGGTGATAACGTCACTGGTATTCAAGGAGACATGTCAAATCTCGCAGATCTGGATCGCTTGTATGACACTGTGAAGCAACAGAAAGGCCAATTAGATATCCTGTTCGCAAACGCCGGATTGGGTGAGTTCTTGCCATGGGAGAAAATCTCTGAAGCTCACTATGATAAAACATTCAGCGTTAATGTCAAGGGAGTTCTCTTCACAATATTAAAGGCTCTTCCTTTGTTTACGAATGGCGGTTCTATCATTCTTAACGCATCTACGGCTGCATCCACAGGGATGGAAGGATTAATTGTTTACAGTGCAACCAAGGCAGCCGTACGCTCATTCGCTCGTTCCTTCACCTCAGAGTTGAAGAACCGCAATATTCGTATCAACGCTCTCAGTCCCGGCCCAATTGAAACGCCGATGATCATGAACGCCGTTAATAGCTTGGGAATGACGGAAGACCAATTTAAGAAGACAATAGTATCTGCCATTCCAATGGGACGGATGGGTAATCCTAACGAAGTAGCTAATGTTGTCTTGTTCCTAGCGTCTGATGACAGCATTTTTGTTACTGGTATAGAACTGTTCGTCGACGGAGGAATGGCACAAATTTAATGTCACCAAAATTTCCATTTATTGCAAACGAATTCAACGGAAAACGTGTTCTAGTCACTGGGGGAACTGCAGGAATAGGCAAAGCAGTTGTAACCCGCGTTCTAGATGGAGGTGCCAAAGTCATAACAACGGCACGCAAGGTAGCAAAAGATGAAAAAAAAGATAACCCGGAACTTAAGTTCGTTCAAGCCGACCTTAGCACGTCCGAGGGATGCACGAAGGTGATCAATGAGGTCATTTCTCAATTCGGCGGAGTTGATATTCTTGTAAGCGTGGTAGGCGCATCATCTGCACCAAGCGGAGGCTTTAGTATGTTAGACGATAATGAGTGGCAAAAAGAGCTGAACATTAATCTTATGGCGGCTGTTCGGCTGGATAGAGGATTACTTCCTCGAATGATTAAGCAAGGCTCCGGTGCCGTCGTCCATATCTCATCCATACAGCGAAAGCTTCCACTTTACGAAGCTACATTGGCTTATGCAGCAGCTAAGGCAGCATTAACAACTTATAGCAAGGGGTTATCAAACGAGGTGGGGCCAAAAGGAGTTCGTGTTAACACGGTGGCTCCCGGATTCATTGAAACTTCCGCTGCTCAAGCACTCATCGAGCGTTTATCCAAACAACCCGGGTCCGACATGCAAACAGCGCGTGAAGGATTAATGAAATCTCTTGGCGGCATCCCCATTGGTCGTCCCGGACGTCCTGAAGAGGTAGCAGAACTAGTCGCATTCTTGGTATCAGATAGAGCGTTATCAATTAACGGAAGCGAGTATGTAATTGATGGTGGGACAGTTCCAACTGTCTGATTCCTTAAACCAAAAAAACCCCTGAATATTTCGGAGAAATCTCTATCAACCCATATGCCCTTAATTCATACGGTGCTTGGAGTGGGTAATATTTGGAAAGGAAAACTGTTGGAGGTTGCTAACTTGAATAGACCTCCACCAGTTAAGATATTCTTGGAAGAACAAGATTGTCAGTACAACATAGAATTTAACTACATGATCTTGTAATTTACGTGTACCATATACGCATTTCGGCTATTTAGCCCATGATTGCTTCATATTTTAGTCCTTTTTATCTATTTTGATATATTTATAATAAAACGTTCTCTAATACTTGATCGTATTTGTGTAAAAATAACAGTTCCGAATTTTGGTTGTATTTGTTCAATTTCAGAGTTAAGCTATACTCGGATCCTCCTATTGATGCAAAATAAGATTTTCGATAAGACGACGATCCACTACGGATAGGATGGTCTTGTAAGCCATTTGGAATTCCTCAAATTTTTGTATTAAATCTTCTATTTGTCGTATTTCTTTTTTGTTACTCAAAATTTGCGGAAGGCCAAGATTTTATAAATTGCAGTGAAATATGTCCGATGCATCTACTACCTTACCAACATACTTCCCATCACCGTTGTCTTCTATAATTCTATATTTACCGCTACCTACGTGTTTAACTTTCGCCCTTACGTTTGACCCATTAATAAGTAGATTGCACCATGAAGAATCATAGTCAGAATTATCATTGTAAGACATGGTATCCGATTTCAATTAATTTTCGCCATCTAACTTTCAAACATATTGATTACGCCTACCAAAATCTAATTCGATACCTCCATGTAGTTTTCACCCACTTCACGAAGCGCAGGCGCAATACGCGTACCTATTAATTTGGTAGCTCGCATGAGCTTCTCATGAGGTAACGAGGCAGGGTTCATCATAAAAGTGATTCTGGAGATCCCGCCTAGCGCATTGCTGTGGCGGATTAGCTTCTCCACTACCTCATCTGGATCGCCTACAAGGAGCGCACCCCGTTCATCTCGCTGTGCATCAAAACTCGCACGTGTCATCTTGGGCCATCCACGCTCTCTTCCAATCTCAGTCATGGTACGTGCATATCCTGGAAAGAAGTCGTCAACTGCTTCTTGGGTGCAGTTGACCCAACGAATGTACGCCTACTTTTAATTGATGAGGTGAATGGCCGGCTCGCCTGCCCGCCTCCCGGTAAAGATCAATGAGTGGCCTGAATCTGTGCGTTTCGCCGCCTATTATTGCAACCATCAAAGGGAGTCCAAGCAAACCAGCTCTGACAAATGATTCTGGAGTTCCCCCAACGCCTATCCATATTGGAAAAGGATTCTGTAAGGGTCTAGGAAACACTCCCTGACCATTCAATGTAGGGCGATATTCACCAGACCAATGTACATGCTCATTGTCACGAATCTTTAGCAGCAAACCGAGCTTCTCTGCAAAAAGCGAGTTATAGTCTTCCAACTTAAATCCGAACAAAGGAAAGGCTTCGATGGATGAACCGCGGCCAACAACCAACTCCGCCCGTCCCTGCGACAGAAGATCCAGTGTTGCGAATTCTTGAAACACCCTTACTGGGTCGGCTGCACTCAGCACAGTTACAGCACTGGTAAGACGTATCCGTTTCGTTCGCGCAGCTGCAGCAGCTAGGATAACAGTCGGAGCCGAATCGAGGAACTCTTTACGGTGATGTTCGCCAACGCCAAAGACATCTAATCCAATTTTATCGGCATATTCTATTTGTTCAACCAACCTTCGCAAACGCTCAGAGGGGCTGACTGAAAGGCCAGCATCATCAAATGCTGCGAAGCTATCAATTCCTACTTGCATCTAATATCATTAGGTAATTGATTATTTAAGTACAGTAGTAATTTACCACTTAGTAGGTAATCTTGATACTACTAGTCTCAAGTCTTTCCCTAACCGAGCCATCCGCGACGAAAAAGCCATACAGGTCAATGGCACCCTGTCCGAATCTATTTGCATAGAATGCGATACATATCTAACAAATTGGGAATAATACTTCATCAATTACAGTCATTAATACTGGAGCAGGTAGTAACAGGTATACATAGTTAGTATGAATTTACTACCATGAATAAATAGCGTACTTACGGAGGTAAGGAATGAGCCAAAATCAAGATTACGTTGAAGCCGGTAAAGTTGATGAAATTAGTAACGGACAGATGAAGCATGTGGAGATAAACGGAAAAGAGATTGTAATAACCAATCTTAATGGAAAGTTCTATGCTTTTGCCGATAGATGTGGTCATATGAATGCAAGACTCTCGCATGGAAATATCACTCAAAACACAGTAACTTGTCCTTTTCATGCAGCAAAGTTTGATATTACGTCTGGAAAGAAAACAGGGGAGCCCGTATTAGAAATCCCACCAGGAATGGAACCCTTGCCTGCAACATGGCAAAAATATATGGAATCTGTCGGAAAAGAGATGTCATACATTAAAACCTATGACCAAGAGACCTATGAGGTTAAAGTGGACGGAGATAGTATCAAAGTGAGGGCATAGAGTCTTCTCTCCCTTTCCTACTGTGCACTTAATTTGAAAAGATCTAAAATTCCAATTTTAATGATAATTGGTGACAATGACGTGATGTCACCACAAGCTCGTCATGGAGTTCAACCTCAATATCCTGATCTTGCGGTAAACTATACCACTGTTGAAAATTCAAGGAGATCTTTGAAATGATTGCCTCTGATGAGAGTCGGGAAATAAACACGGTATGTTTCTTAATGTGCAAGTTCTGTTATTGGTGCGCATCATATTCAACAAACAGCGGTAAGCATATTTCGATATGTCCTTTATGCGGTAGCAACAAATTACAATGCTCCCCCATTTCATTCTCTGACGGCACAAAGAATTCTTGAACTTATGAGCAATTACGATTTACATAGTCAAGACCACTTTGTCTCTAGGATGTACATCCCTTTCGTAATCAAGTGTATCAAGTCATTATTTTTTTTATTATTATTTTATTTTCTTGTCAAGATGCCTTTGAATCGCATTCTTCAATGTATCAGTAACTATGTGAATAATACGAGGATCATCAACTTTAGGTATGATATAATCATATTTCAAATGATTAGTATCTATTATATCGGCAATTGCATTTGCAACAGATACAAGCATCTCTTCACTCAGAGTTTTGACTCTAAGATCTAATAATGATCGCAGTATGGCTGGAAATACCACTGCGTTATTGATCTGGTTTGGAAAGTCTGATCGACCTGTAGCAATGATGCTTGCACCTGCTTCCAACGCATCTGATGGAAGTATTTCAGGGTCGGGGTTACTTAGAGCGAATACAATTGGGTCATTGTTCATGGATTGAACCGTCTCTTTGCCTATCAATCGGGCCTTCCCTGATACGCCAATAAACACGTCAGCTCCTTTGAGGACATCGGCAAGGCTGCCATTCAATTTCATAGGATTAGTTTCATCAGCTATCTCTTTCTTGTACGGGTTGTCTATACCTATAGGTCTGTTTTGATATATTGCTCCCTGACTATCCGTTACAACAATACTCCTACAACCTGCTTCTTTCAATATCCTGAATATACCATACCCCGCAGAACCTGCTCCTGCTATGACTACTCTTATACTATCTATTCTCTTTTGCAGTAACTTGAGAGCATTTAATAATCCTGCAAGGGTGATTAGAGCAGTGCCATGCTGGTCGTCGTGGAAAACGGGGATAGGGAGATCTTTTTGAAGACTTTCTACAATCTCTAGTACCTTTGGTGATTCTATATCTTCTATATTCACAGCACCAAATACTGGATGTATCGCTTTTACAAATCTAATTATCTCCTCTTTGTCTTTAGTATCTATACATAATGGAAAGGCATTGATACCTCCTAAAATTTTGAATAATACAGATTTTCCTTCCATAACAGGAAGTGCTCCTTCTGGACCAATGTCGCCCAATCCGAGTACTCGCGTTCCGTCACATACAATGGCGACATTATTCCATTTTGATGTATAGTCGTATGCCAATTCTTTATCCGTACTTATTTTTTTGGCGACATATGCAACACCCGGAGTATAAATTAGATCGAGTGTGTCATTCTTGCCTTCTTTATGTGAGCTGTCTATGGACACTCTATTGTGAATTTCGATCTTTCCTTTTAGCATTCGATGAAGGTTTACGGCATCTTCTTCTAAACTCAACTAAGCAATCAAATTGCATATTATGGTGGTCAATGTATATAGATTACCATTCGAATCGGAACAAAGGCAAAGAATACCATCTGCACTTACAGCCTAAACAAATTTAGTATCTTCGTACTAAACATGTGTATTTCTATACCTTCCTTAGGAGTTCCCAGTGCTTGTTATTCATCTTATCGCCAGCAAGATTTTATGCTGCCTAAATTGACTAATGAATCAGCGGCCATAAAACTAAATCTTTAATATTTTGATGTCGAATATGTTTATCAATGTCTGATATGATGAACCGTAAATCGAAACTTCCTAGTTCAATATCAGAATTGGAATCCCTTGGTTTAGAAACCCGGCAATTAAATGAATTAAATGATTCTTACGAAGTCGAAAATCTAGTGGAAAATCTTAAGCAGATGCTCTTCCAGGACTACAAATCTATGCCTGTATTTACGGATTGACACTAGACAACTAACTTTTTCTTTTGTCCAGATGCTAATAAAGACCATTGATATGCGGTAGTTTCTTCATTTCTTTTTTGAATTTAGTAAATGTTTGCTATAGATAAAGTTGTGAATTACCTGCGCTTTGTTTCTTCCAGTTATTATAGACGCGGCTTTTGATTCTCTGTCGCTCTTGCCCATCGAACGACATCGGATAGCGCAATAAGATGTCCATTAGGACTATTTGTAATAATTCTTTCTACTGTGCAGTAACTTCCAGTTAGCAACATTGGCACCATCATGATGGACATAACTG
>JBAWET010000168.1:0-4229 GCA_049591355.1 Nitrososphaeraceae archaeon | reverse complement strand
AGACACACATGAATGGATTCTTGTTTGATCATATGATAGGAAATAAGCTAGGAAGATAATAAGCATTGAGTCATAGTCCCGTTTGTTACGTTCACTTAGATGACAACCGTGATTACTGCATTTCTTTAAACTTCGTGCTTCAATGCATAAAATTAACAAGTGTTTGTAAAATTGGTTAATCAAAGAATTGACGGCAATTCATACAAAACTAACCAAAGACCAAGCGTAGGATGCTAAAGAGACAAGAACTTATATGTTGTGCCACAGATTACCATTTGTGTTTTAACTTAACTGTCAAAGATATCATAATATCGTCAACAACTAGTGGTAACGATTACAATTCGTCGTCCCACATGATAGCTGGGCAGATGGCACAAAATTAAGATTTGATGAATCAAGTGGGGTGTTTCGACAGGATCTCCCTTATTTCTACATCATCAAGGAGGGTATGAATGAGCTTGTCCCGTTCTTTCACAGTGATTTCGTCAGATAAATCAATAGAATCTATTGCTTTAAGTTTCCAATAACTTTCAACTGCTTTTTTAACTGTAACCTGTGCATCGTATACTATTTTTCCGAATGCAGTAAGAAAGTGTTTCCCATTTTTACGCTTAACCATCCCCGTCTTCATCAGCCGTGACATTCTTGAATAGTATTCCTTACGAGAGAGTTTGAGTTGCACTGAAAGATCCTCACTATTTCCTCCTTTTGTGGCGATAGTGTTAAATAATTTTAATGACTTGACATCTGAAATTGCCTCTAGTATTTCCACTACCGATACCATATATTGGTATAAAAGTTAAGGTAGTTATGGATTCTCCCTGAATTGTTTCCTTGTTTTACCAGTATAGGACATTTTCGAAATACTTCACTTGGAGTCGCACAAACATTGACCGGCCCATTATTGGGTCCAAAAAATGGCTGAAACTTCATGATGGCCCATTTCCTCCGCATGCACAGCAAGAACATAGTTGGTCAATTTGGTCCATTTCGCACCGGTCAGGGTGAATTTGCTAGGATTTTGGAAAATTGTGCATAATTTTCTCCTGTGGCACAAGATCTAGATGTGAGCCGGCCCTTGCATGACCATCTTCTCCGATAATGTCAGCCGTTAAGTGAACGTTGCCGTCATTTTGTTTTTGTATCTGAATCCGTGCAAAGTTGGATATCCCACCTTCCACGTATAAAATCGTGGGCTGAAAAGTTGGATCAAGCATCGGAAGAGGCGCTCCTGGAATGCCGAAACGGAATGCACTAAGAGGACCACTTACGATTTCATACACATTCACTGGATCGCCATCGCCATTTACATCAGCACTGTACTTTAAGGTTGCTGGAAAATGAACATCAGTGGTAACGAACACTACATTTTTAATATCATTGTCGTCAATGAATTTCATTATTTCTGTTAATTCTCTTTCGAAACCCGTTTTCGAGGAAAAGTCAAGATCAATACCATTAGCCCATCCATCCCGTCCAAACTTTGACGCGTTGGCACCCGTAGGAATCGACACTGGCACGTCACTGCTTACAATTTTCCATGTGGCATTCGAATTCAATAGCTTCTCTTTCAACCATGCAAGTTGTTCTTTACCCAACATTGTCTTGTTGTTGTTCGGAGTATCGGCGATATCATTTCTACTTCTGTTAGACCTTGCATCTAAAATCAAAAGATCAAGATCTTTTCCCCAATGAAATGACCTATAGATCTTGTTCACATTGTCGGGGTTACCTTCTATGGGCGAAAAGTTGAAGAACGCATTTCTACCTTCATCTACCAAATTATGGTAACCCGTTCTGTTCTTGCTCAGAGAATTCCAGTACGACCATGCGCCCCCAAAATCATTAATAACCTCATGGTCATCCCACTGACTATACATGGACGTGCTATTGAGAAAATTTTGCAAATGAGGATCGAGTCTGTTGTATGCCCAATGATTGACGTAGACATCGTGAACTTGAGTTAAATTCTTCCAGTCTACATTAGGGTCGGCAATACCTGAAAAGTTTCCAGGAATATTCTGATGACCATCAGGTCGCTTAGCAGGACAGTCATTAATTGCGTAGATCATATCTCCATTTTGTATATAAAAGTCTGGAGACATTGATTTCATTTTTTCAAATATGTAATAGCCTTTGTTTACTTCACGACAGAACTTTTGACCGCCAATGTCAGCACCCACTATGAAACTAATAGGTTCGCTAGACATGGTGGAGTTGGGAGCTGTTTTGAATATCCCATTCATTGAAGTACTATTGATGTGATTATCAGTAGTTGAAAACCAAACACGGTAAAAGTATTTTGTTCCTTCCGTCAGATTATCAATAAGAATATTTCCTGTAAAGTCTGTCGCATTATCTGTCCATTTTATGCTGGAATTAGAGTTGGAAAATAATGGATCATTACTGTATTCAACATGCATGATAGAGGGCTGGTTAACTCTTGACCATATTATTGCAGAATGGTCAGTAACGTCTCCGCTGGCTATGCCATGACTGATCCTCAGGCTAGAGTTGTTATTCTGTTCCCCGTAGACTTTGGGAATGCTCATGATAGCCAGAACAGTAAAAAAAGTTAAGAGTAGAAAGAGACCTGAATGACGTTCTACATCTATGACCATGATCATAATGACAACAAGAAACTGCTATGAAAGTTTTTCTTGCTGATTCCCAGAACTTGCGTGATCAATCAAATTCTTCTTCTTCTTCGATCCCCGAATTCGTTCTAATTCATCGTGCTCTCAAAATAGGAAAGTACCTTTTTGCTAAATTCTTCAATAAATTCCAGTTCATTAGGACTGGTACTTTGCACGTAAATTCTCGTAAACCCTGCCTTAAAGTATTCCTCTATCGGCTTTATGCAGTCTTCAATTGATGTCACTATGATTGTGGATTCTTTCAGTTTCTCTTCTGATACCTCCTTTTTTGCCTTCTCCTCTAATTCGCGAGGATCGCTGACATCAAGATCGAATGCATTTTTCAGCGATGTAGCTCGCCAGAAACTAGAAGATTTGAAGGCTTCATCATAGTCTTTGTGGTATGAGATCTTTGGTTTGCCTATCTTCTCCATAGTGTTAGGATCTTTATCATGAACCCGTGCATGCTTATCAAAATTATCAAGAATTTTTTTTGATTTATCGGGAGTGGAAACGGTAATCAATCCGTCAGTAAGAATTGCTGCAGTCTTGGTGGCTTCTTCTCCTACGGCAGCCATGTACAGGGGAATTTTAGTTTGAGGGGGTGTATAAAGTCGGTCGTTCTTAATTTTAAAATTTTGGCCTTGAAATGTTACAAAGCGTTCCTTATCAATACTCTGATTAACATTATTCGTTGCCGTAAATGTATCTGGTCGTTTCCATAAATTCTTTATAATTTGAATAGCTTCTTTTGTTCTTTCTAGTCGAATATTTGCTGGACACCATTCGAATCCTAGTGGAACTTCATTCATGGCTTCTCCTGACCCTATTCCAAGAGCAATCCTTCCAGGATATAACACATCGAGAGAGGCAAAGGCCTGTGCAATTATCCCAGGATTATAACGATATATGGCTGCCGTTACACCAGTCAAAAATCTCATTTTTTTAGTTCGCTCTGCAGCCGCACTCATCCAGACCCATGTAAAATTTCCATAACCTCCATCATGCCACCATGGATGGAAATGATCACTTGTCATGCATTCACTGAAGCCATTCCTTTCAGCTTCGATAACAAACTTCAATAGATCTAGCATCGAATATTGTTCCTGCGATGTCCAATACCCTATTTTATCGACAATACTTGTCATATTATTATTATTATTTGACGTCATGCTACTAGTTGTGAATGTACAGAAAAGTAATTATCAATTATTGTTATTGCTAATGACTTGCGATTCATGGGCGAATTTGTTTCGAGTCAGGATAGATAGATCAAAATGCCACTGTGAGAGCGAAATCCTGACAACAAATTATGAGTTAGTTGCATTGTGGTAATCACCGTTATAATAGATAAATAATTTAATGTTCTTATGAAGACATGTCTGCAGATGGGCCTTACAAATGTACTTCATGCAATGGTAGGGAGTTTAGGTCTAGAGAAGAATTGGAGAAACACAATCAAGAGCAACATGGTACAAGTGCTCTTTGATCTACCTATTGGCATCTTGTTACTATGATCCTACTAGTTCTTTTTTTATTCACTTGAGTGAAATACAACTATTACGAAATTAGATTATATGCTATCTTAACCGT
>JBAWET010000167.1:0-12853 GCA_049591355.1 Nitrososphaeraceae archaeon | reverse complement strand
CTCTCATACTTGCACTCTTTTCTAATAATTTAGATAATTATTCGCATTCGCAAGAGACAATCTACTATCTAGTGTTATTCCGTAACAAAAACAAGTTTTTATCAATTATACCAAATGAGCTTTAAATTCAACATATTTAATTGTAATATCCAGATGGATCCTAATGAGAAAGGGGAAGACAAAAGGAAAAAGATTTCTATAAAAAAAAAGATCCTTCTGAGGATTTAGATTCACCCTTCTTAAAATTATCACATTATGAGGTAAATTCTAGTCACGATACTTCACAAATGCATGATGAAACTACTCTCATTAGTCAAACGCAAAAAAGGTTATGGAATGCACTAAAGAGAAGATACAAATATAGTTCAACTCTTGTTCCGGCACAGAACTATCTACGAAAACATGCAGATTCAAAAATCTGCCTTGCAGTCTTGTACGTAGATCTCGTGGGTTCTACTAATTTGTGTATGACGATATCAGTCGATAAATTAGCTACTATAATCAGAGCATTCACTTATGAGATGTCTTCTGTAGTTCAAACCTATGACGGTTTTGTACTGAAGTATGTTGGTGATGCTGTTATCTCTTTCTTTCCATCCGCGTCCAGCAAATATGTTGCTTGCGAAACGGCTGTCAGATGCGGTATGTCCATGTTAAGTATCATTAGAAATGGTTTAAACCCAATCTTGAATCAGTACGACTACCCAGAACTTAGCGCTAAGATAGGCATAGATGAAGGAGAAAGCGCCGTGGTGCAATACAATACGGACAAAAATTCTCCTCTTGATATACTTGGTTACTGTATGAGTGTATCTGCTAAGATGACATCACTAACAGAACCAAATAAGATTACAATTGGTGACGATGTATTTAATGTCCTCCATCCTGAATTGAAAGAAAAATTTGTGCAGGTGAGTTACAGTGAAAAAGAATGGAAGTATGTCAACAAACGGACTGGACAGTTGTATAAGCTCCACACCCTTAACTTGTGATAAAACTTGCGGTTCTGAATTGAAATGAAACAGATTATTCAGGCAGAATATTTGCTTTTTATAATCCGTCGATAGAAAAGACTAAAATACATAATAAGTGCTTGGTATTCTCATGCCTACAGCATATATTTTAGTTAATTGTACATTGGGTTCTGAGGAAAAAATCATAACGGAAATTGCAAAGTTGTCCGATGTTAAGGAAGTTCGAGGTACATATGGGGTGCATGATGTATTTGTCAAGGTAAAATCCGACAATACAGAGTCTATGAATCATACAATAACTAACAGGATAAGGAAGGTCCCTGGTATAACATCTACTGTGACGTTGGTAGTTATAGAAGAGCAAGGAGGAAAAGAAATTACATAAAATCATGGAATATTTTTTTTCTTGTCTTCTTCCTTAATTCTCTTAATTTCATAAATTATCAAACCCGTGCTTACTCCAATAATAGTCCATCCTACTATGCCAACAGTTAGGTAGTGCTGATAAATTGGAAATGAGAGTGCACTGCCAGCAGCTATTGCGCCCACCCACCAAAATATAATTAGTATTTGGAGATTTATTTTAGTTAACTCCACTCACCCACGTTCGTCTTCATCAAATCCTTTCAACCAACGCACTATCTTTCCGCAATTGGAGCATTGATTATACTCATAGAAATCAAAATCATCATATTTCCTGAATGAGAACGTGTCCTTATGAGAGCAGAACAACCTTTTGATAGGCTTGAGTAGTGAACTTGCCATCTAAATTGATGTCATTATTTGTATACTGGTAAGATAATAATGATTTCTATTGTGATATGCCGTCGGTGAGATTTGAGCTCACGACAGCTCGGTCTTCAGCATCACCCCTAAAAAGGTCGAGTGCTCTCCCAGGCTGAGCTACGACGGCACAAATAACCTAATTTCTAAATAATATATAATCTTGTCTTGAACACGCAACTTCAAAGCCATATAATGGTCTTATCATCTAAAGCTGATAAGAAGTTTAAGTAATTATCTTCCTTAAGCTAAATAAGTTATAATTAAATTGTTATATCAAATCGATCATGGCCGATGGAACTGAATCACAGATAATAGAGACACCAGAAGAGAGACGCAGAAGATTCTTATTAGAGTTTGAAAGGCCATTCAAATGCGAAAAGTGTGACGAACGTTTCAAGAAAAAGAAGTATTTACGAGAACACAAAGCAGAAGTGCATTCTTATTAAGCCTATAAAGTAGGCTGAGATGATTTAGCAATCTGGTCTAATTTATCGTTCATCCAATCTTGAGTATTACCATGGCTGTAGATAATAAATTTATGAAAGTATGAATATTGTAAAAGTCTTTTGGCCGGTAACATAAGGTCAGGTGCTAATGTAATGGTTGATTTTAAATTAATGTCCATTGTATTAATGCATCAGACTAATGAAAATCTATACAAAGACTGGAGACAAAGGAAATACGGGCCTTGCCGGAGGTATGAGAGTGTCAAAGTCAAATCCAAGAATTATGGCATACGGACAAGTGGATGAGCTAAATGCTAATCTTGGTCTTGCCGTCTCTATCTTATGTGAAGAGGCGGCAGACAAAATGCTCTCTGACATTATTGAAGTGCTTCTATCAATTCAGAATGACTTGTTTATTGTTGGTTCAGATTTGGCTGACCCTGCTTATGATCCACTGGTAAATTCTCGAACTCCAAGAGTAGAAAAAGATATGGTAGCCCGTATCGAAAACAAAATTGATAATTTCGAATCTGAATTGGATCCAATATCTTATTTTATTCTTCCCGGGGGAGCATGCGAATCATCCATTCTGCATGTGTGCAGAAGTGTAGCCAGACGTGCCGAAGTATCCGTTGTATCCCTTGCTAACTCAGATACCATAAATGAGACATTATTGGTCTATATCAACAGATTATCAGACTTACTATTTGTTTTAGCTAGGATTGTTAACAAGCGAAAGAATATCAAAGACGTGGCCTGGAAATCGACCAAAATTACATCTTAATATATTTAAATAATTATCGAGGACTGAGACTGTAAGTGGGACAGACCAGGAATGTATTGCTAATAATTCTGATAACGGTAGCGATGGCACTCGTAACGAGTGTATTGGCATACATATTCGATTTTCTTGTCTCTGATTTGCGAGTATTTTCCAAACATCTAACATACAAACCATCGGTTAGCATTATGGAACACGATACCGTAATCGGATCATGACCTCGGATGATTTAGATATAACCCATCCTCACTAAATCCATGTAATATTCATATGTCAATTTGGATTATGATGACAACATGAAAAAACAGATAAAGCAACTTGTTTCATTTTTCAATCTGGTTCTTTGTCTAAAGAAAGTGCGACGATCAGGTTGGATCCTTAAAGTTGGAGTAACTTCGCCAGAGTCAGTCGCAGATCACTCTTTCTGTATGTGCATGATGACTATGGTAATTTCGGATCTAGTAGGGTTGGATACAGAACGAGCAATGAAGATGACGATTCTTCATGATTTAGGCGAATCAATAATAGGAGACATGATGCCTGATAAAATTATACCCGGTACAAAGAAAATTCTTGAAAAGAAGGCCATACTGTCAATTCTGCAGAAACTTCCTCACCCATTACGAGCAGAGTATGAGACAATCTGGAACGAATACAGCGACCATTCGACTGACCTATCTCAATTCGTTCACCGGTTAGACAAATTGGAGATGGCTTTTCAAGCAAAAGATTATGTCCTTAATGGTTATTCGAGAGGGAAATTGCATGAATTTATTGATTCAGCACATCGTACAATAGTTGGTGACAAAAATGACCTTATTTCCGAGGTTTTGCAAGGTTTAAATGCTGCAATAGCCAATTGATACGAGAATATGCAATACTTTCCTGCTCTGAAGATGGGTGAGAAGAGGGTAAAAGCGGCACAAGAGATACTAAATAGATATGTAGGCCATGCAATGCCGGCATTAGCTCTAAAAGATAATAAAGACAACATATGGGAACCTGTCGGTGAAGAGAACTTATTTGCAGTAGTAAAGGAAGATCAGGGATACATGATAGCATTGTGTGATAAAAATGGGATTGCAAAATCAATTGCTCAATGGTTCGCTGAGGATAAAAAAAATGAAATATTAAAAAAATTAAAGGAGGAGGAGATGCAAGAATATTTTGGAAAATTGTCTCTTCCCGTATAATTATCGCTTGAATGTGATTTAAACCTAAATAAGTGATAGAACTGTCGGAAAAAAAGTTTGAACGAGTATTAGAAGTCAGGGGCCATTTAATTGACTCTATGATCCTCACAAGAATCTTCGATAAGATCATGGATCTTAAAGGTGATTTCAATGTACTTGAATTTAAAATAGGAAAGAGGAAGAACGAGCTCAGTTATGCACGCCTAATGGTTCATGGCAAGAACAAGAAACATCTTGACCAGTTATTAGCAACGTTATATATAGAAGGTGCGCAGCCTGTTGTGATAGAGGAGGTACTCATAAAACCAGCCCCAGAGGATATGGTAATGCCCAGTGATTTTTACAGTACAACGAACAACTCAACTCAGATATATTACTCAAATGAATGGATAGATGTCCGCAATATGATGATGGACAAGTGCATCGCAATTGATATCAAATTAAGGACTGCTGAATGTAAAATGATAAGAGAGGTGCGAAAAGGCGACATGATAGTTGTCGGGGAACGAGGGGTGAAAGTTCTTCCCGAAGAGCGTCCCAGGCAAGGCATAGACATATTTCAATTCATGAGCAGCTCTAGCTCCAGTGAACGACCAACCCTCCAAATAGCGCGAAAAATCGCTATGGATATACATCTCACTAAGAAGGCAGGAGGAAAAATAATCGTAACTGCTGGACCCGTGATTGTTCACTCTGGTGCCGCAGAATCATTAGCTAAGATGATTAGATTGGGATATGTTAATGGTCTTCTTTCGGGGAATGCTCTGGCAGTGCATGATATTGAAAACGCATTGATGGGTACATCGCTAGGGATGAACGTCAAGGATGGAACATTA
Source organism: Nitrososphaeraceae archaeon (assembly GCA_049591355.1). Classification (GTDB taxonomy): domain Archaea; phylum Thermoproteota; class Nitrososphaeria; order Nitrososphaerales; family Nitrososphaeraceae; genus TA-21. The sequence goes on along the minus strand of JBAWET010000167.1, from coordinate 7,837 downwards.
GCTGTCCGTGGTCATCGGAATCATATGCTGGCCATAAACGAAGTATTTAAGGCGGGATCCATCGAAAATATGGTAAGGAAAAGGATCCTAAAATCAGGCATAATGTATGAATGTATTGTAAATAAGATACCATTTGTCTTATGCGGATCCATTAGGGATGACGGACCTATTCCAGATGTAGTGGCGGATATTTTAGAAGCGCAAAGGCAATATAAAGAGATCTTGAAAGGCGCAAATATGGTTTTGATGTTATCAACCATGTTACATTCTATCGCTGTCGGAAACATGCTGCCAGCTAAAGTCAAAGTCGTAGCATTAGATATTAGTCAACCCGTGGTAACTAAGCTACTTGATAGAGGAACAACTCAGGCAATAGGGGTAGTGTCTGATGTTGGTGCATTTCTTCCAATGGTCGTTCAGCAGTTAGAAAAAATAAATTAAAGACATAGATATCATGGATAGTTTAGTCCTGAGTATTTGAAAAACTAAACCTTAGCTGTTACCCAATTGAGCTAACTTTACGTTTATTAATTGAGTTACTATCTTTGGATCCGCTCTCCCTTTAGTCATTTTCATAACTTTTCCAACCAGAAAATTAATCGCACCGGAATTTACCTTCGCATCCTCAACTGCAGATTCTTCTGAACTAAATACAAGATCTACAGCATTTGCAATGAAGCTTTCATCGTTTATCTGGGAGTAGTCAGTCCTACTTAGCAATTCAGAGGGTGCCTGACCAGTTCTGAACACTTCCGTAAATATCTGTTTAGCAGTGGATCTGCTAATTTTCTTTTCATCCACAAGTTTTGCCAACTCTGCCATATGTTTCGGTTCAATCTTCAAATTATCCAAGATCATTGTCTCGTCACCTCCAATCAAGGCCAAAAGGTCGTTAACCAACCAATTAGCAATTTCTACAGGTGAATAATAGATCTTCAAACATGATTCAAAAAAATCTGCTAGCTTCTTTGAATTGATAAGAATGTTCGCCACGTGATCCGAAAGTGTGTATTTTGATTTAAAACGTGAGAGTCTCTCATCAGGTAATTCTGGTACAAGCTTCCCTATATGAGTATAGAAGTCTTTCCCTAACATCACCAGTGGTATGTCAGGTTCAGGAAAGTACCGATAATCCTGTTCTTCTTCTTTTGTTCGGGCTATTCGAGTGATCTTTCTTTGCTCATCCCAATGTCGAGTTTCGGAATTGATCTTGATCTTGCGAGTTGATAAGCTTGTCTGCCTAGATATTTCATAAGTCAGAGCTTTTTCAACCTCCCTGAAAGAATTTACATTCTTTATTTCTATTCTTTCTCCCCCTTTCAGTGAAACATTGGCATCGCACCTGACAGCACCTTCCAATGTTGTATCGCAGACTCCAAGGTGTTCCAATATTGAAGATAGTTTATTCAAAAAGTACCTAACTTCCCTAGGGTCTGTAAAATCCGGCTCTGTAACTATCTCTACAAGTGCAACACCCGATCTATTATAGTCAATCAAGGTATGATTGCTGTTATGTATGTTACCGCTGTCATACGAGAGTCTGCCCGGATCCTCTTCTAGTTGAACCCTTCTTATCCTAATGGTCTTAGAGTCGCTAATGTAAACCGACCCTGCGCTACCTATGCTTGTCAAGCCGTATAAATTATATTGCGTGATCTGAAAGTTTTTGGGTAAATCAGGATAAAAATAGTTTTTACGATAAAACATGATCTTTTCTGGTATATTGGACCCTAAAGCATATGAGATCATTGCTGCATGCTCCACTGCTTTTTGATTCAATAGAGGAAGAGTTCCCGGAAAGCCGCAACATATGGGACAGATGTTAGAATTGGGTTTGAAAATTCGGTAGTCTTCATGACAGGAACAAAATAATTTGCTTTTTAGGGAAGTTAGTTGGCAGTGAATTTCCAAACCAATTATTATATTACCCATCAGATTTCAGGACTCCTTGCAATATTAATCACATTTTCTAATAGAGAAGCGGCATCGATTAATTTCTGTTCCTGAAAAGGTCCGGCCATCAGTTGCAATCCAATTGGAAGACCGTTGCTATGTCCAGCAGGAATACTAATGGCAGGAATCCCTGCCAGATTTGCTAAGACTGTATCGACATCCATAAGATACATTTTTAATGGGTCATCAATTTTTTCACCTATTCTAAAAGGAAGTACTGGCATTGTAGGTCCAACTAATAAATCATATTTTGCGAAATTTGAAAGTAGTTCTTGTCTAAGTAATGATCTGAGTTGACGTGCCTTCAAGTAATATTTACTATAGTAACCTGATGATAAAACGTATGATCCAATCAAAATTCTCCTCTTTACTTCTTCGCCAAAATTACTTCTTACATTACTGATGTAGGTATTCCATTCAAATCCTTCCACAGGGAATGAAAAACCATACCTTATGTTATCATACCTAGCAAGGTTGCTACTCGCTTCTGCCATGGCTATTGTATAGTAAGAAGGGAGCGCGTAGTTTACACTCTTTAGAGATATTTCAGTACATTTCCATCCAAATTCTTTGAATTTGTCAAGTGCAGAATATATGGTCCTTGACACCGCTGGATCACACCCATCAATCAATTCTTTTACGATAGCAATGTACGAGGGGGCTCTATCTTGTTTAATATGCAAGTAAGGAACATTAGATCGTAATAAAAAACAAGTATTGTCATTGGGATCATGACCCGATATAGCATTCATTACGGTCACGACATCCTCGACTGTTCTACAAATGGGACCAATTTGCTCCAGGCTATTGGCATAGGATATAAGTCCGAATCTGCTCACGCTGCCATAAGTAGGTTTGAGACCCACTACAGAACAGAAGCTGGCAGGACATCTTACCGATCCTCCGGTATCGGAGCCCAATGATACGGTGCATTCACGAGAAGAAACTGCTGCTCCGCTTCCGCCAGACGACCCGCCCGGTACAAAATCTAGGCTCCAAGGATTATGAGTAGGCCCATATCGGCTGTACTCTGTTGTCGATCCCATCCCAAATTCATCCAAATTTAATTTTCCGATTACTATGGCTCCATGATTCTTCAATCGCTCTACCACTGTTGCATCATACGGCGGCACATAATTCTCAAGCATCTTAGACGCGCATGTGGTCTTCAACCCATGTGTACTTATGTTATCTTTAATTCCGACAGTTACTCCTGCAAGAGATCCTGCATCTTCTTGGGTACGAATCTTTTTATCAATTTCTCGGGCATCATCCAATGCATTTTCCTTGTTGAGAGTTATGAATGCATGTACCTTTCCTTCGACTCTCTCAATTCTCTCAATGATGGACCAGACATATTCTTCAGCCGTAAAATCACCTTGATTAATACCTCTATGAGCTTCCAACGCGCCAAGGTCGTACAAATTTGACATGTTATATCATCTTAGGCCCTTTTACATAGCCTTCCTGCGCCAGGGAAGATTTTGGAATCAAATCCCTTGTAAATGCAATGGTCTTGTCCTCTCTTAAATTGGAGAAATCAACCTCTAGATAATCCAGGGTCAAATTTTCTGAATCAAATGTTTCGAGAACATCGATATACTTTATGGTATCATCCAATTGGTGATGAAATGTTTCAATCTCTTCCTCAGATAGATTTATCCGTGAAATCCAGCCTAAATGTCTTAATTCATCTTTTGAAACCAACCCCGCTCACCATATTAGCATAGATAAAATCAAGTCCTTCCTTAACATTTTAGGGGGATAGCCTATCTATATCACGAGGATATAGAACAACATCTCTAATATTCTCGACTCCACAGAGACTCATTATTAGACGTTCCATGCCAACGCCAAAACCTGCATGAGGTGGAACTCCATAATCAAATACCTTTAGATGATAATCAAATGCACCTATATTTAGCCCTTGTTTCTTCATTCTTTCCACCAGTTCTTCTTTTCGACTAACTCTTGTACTTCCTGAAGATACTTCAACAGATTTGTACATCAGATCAAAAGATTCACATTCGTTTGCTACTGTTGATCTCGGCTTTACATAAAATGGCTTGATTGCAGCAGGCCAATCAAAAATGAAGTAGAAGCTGTCCACTTTTGTATCTTGAATTTTCTGCAATTTTTGAAAAGCAAGATCATCTCCCCATTTTATAGATTCGCCTGCATTTTGAAGCATTTCTATCAATTCAGAATATCGATATCTTCTGAAGGGCAAGGACACATCAGGCAGAGTAATATTCAGATATTCGAGATGTGGTTTGTTGTTCTCTTGTATTTTACCGACAACATATGACAGCATTCGTTCTAACAAGTTCATCACATCATTGTAATCTGCAAAAGCTTTTTCAACATCTATGGAAGTGGCCTCTGAAAGGTGTCTGTTCGTCCGAGAGGGTTCTGCTCTGAATATTGGGCCTATTTCAAATACATTCTCAAAGGCCATGGTAAGCTGCTCTTTGTAAAGTTGTGGGCTCTGAGCCAAGAATGCCTCTCTCTCATAATAGAATATCGGAAACAGTGCTGCCCCTCCTTCTGTAGCTGTAGCAATTATTTTTGGGGTATTAACTTCCATGAACCCGTCTTTTCTTAGGAACTCTCTGCATGAATCCATAATGGTATTTCTTATGTTAAATAGAGATTGAAGAAACGGCCGTCGCAGATCTAGAGCTCTAAGGTCTAATCTTGTATCGATACCCACGGACTTCTTACTTTGAATCAGAAATGGAGAAGCTTTTCTAGCAAGCGAGAGTATTTTAATTTCAACAGGCAATATTTCAGCCCCGTTAGGAGCTTTAATTTCTGATTTAACTTTGCCTTTAATTGCTATAGAAGTATGCTCTCTTATTTGCTCAGTTTTTTCCAATACAGTTTTGGAACAATCCTTTTTCTTTAGTGCTATTTGAATGTGACCAAATCTATCATTAATTGTGAGAAATTTTATGTTACCATGATCTCGAATAGACGACACCCATCCCATTATGATGATTTCACTTTCATTCAAAGTGGGATTGATGTCAACTGAATAGTGTGTTCTCCTCCACGTGCCTAAGTCTTCTTCCAACATATCAGCCAAATGTGCAGACCTTAATAGTTTGGACTGTACTGAACAGGTTAATTTAACCTTTAAGATTAGAAGATTCAACTATTAATCGGATCTTGTTTTTTTATCCTCATTTGGACTTGATGTGATTTCATGCATCCACAAGATGAGAGGCAAGAGGGCCGCAGTTCTATAACAAAAACTCCTTTTATGCAGTAATTTTTGGAGCAGGAATAAAACGCAGCCTTCTTTATCGGAATCGTAAGTTAGATAGCATTTACTGTGAGATGTAACTAGTAGAATTATAGGGATGATAAGCTATTACAATTAGAATTGAAATTTATCCCTAGATCTTCGTGATTAAATTGAATATGATATGCGATGCCTAAGTTCTTATATACAATATTTTTAAGCTCTTTCTATTGTCGGGATTTACCTCATCGTTTACAATGTTAGTATTAATCAGCTCTGTGGGTTTATCAATATATAGCAACGCTTCAAATGTATTTGCACAGTCTCAGAGTGGTTCTACAAATTCAACAGACAATAAACCCCCCATATTGAGTGTTCCCGCGGATTCTGTTGTAGAGGCCACCAACTCGTCAGGAAGAGTAATCATATACAAAGTACTCGGATCTGATCTTGTTGATGGGACAATAGATGTTGTTTGCGGCCCACTTTCAGGATCGATGTTTCCCATCGGAAAGACCAAAGTATCGTGCAAGGGTGCTGACAAGGCCGGTAATGTAGGAACGGCATCATTCAGTATTAAAGTTCAGGACACAACACCTCCTGATACTAAAATCGATTTTGCACGTGCTGGCATCCTTGGCGATATATTACCCAACACAAATACCTCATCCAGCGATATTAGCTTCAAGTTATCAGGGTCTGATAACGTCGGAATAAGTCACTTTGAATGTAAGCTAGACGAGGCTAAATGGATTTCCATTGTTTACGATGAAAATACAATGAATGATTATGGATGTATCTACACAAACATTCCTTCTGGTGTTCATACCGTACTTGCAAGAAGTGTGGACAAAGCCGGAAATATAGATCCAATGCCTGCGGGTTTCAGATGGACAGTTCTTAGTGCATATGAGAGCATTAACAACATTATGATAAAGGTCAAAGAAATTCAATTGGCTCCGAATCTCAAAGATAGCATGGTCGTATCGCTTCAAAAAATGTCTGATGGGTTGGCTGCTGAAGATCTTGCTAAGGATGCAAAGATCTGTAGCGACATCGGTGCTTTTTTACTTGCAATTAAGAAAACTGCATTGGATGTTGATTTTGGTGAGAAATTCCATCTGATGGATTTAATCTTGACATTGAATTCGAGAATCGGATGCCCGCCCCCTATAGCAAATGCAGGAAAGGATTTGAGCGTCGATGAAGGAGAGAAGGTCCATCTTGACGGTAGCCAGAGCAGTGGTATCTATGGAGAGACAATATCTTATACATGGAAACAATCTAGTGGGCCATCAGCAAAACTAGCTAATTCTAATTCAGTAAAACCTGAATTCATTGCACCACAAGTAGATAAAAATACTAATTTGAAATTTGAATTGAGTGTTAGTGACTCTCATGGTCTCTCATCGACTGATTCGGTCACTGTCACAGTAAATGACATAATTAAACCAAGTAATGGAGAATCTTCAGACGGCGGAGGTGGATATCAAGGGGAACCAAGCGATACAAAGGGTCTCAATATTGCTGCAGTTGGGGATTGGGGATGTAATTCAAATACCCAATCTACAGGGAACAACATAGATAGCAAGAATCCAGAAGTGGTATTAGCCCTTGGTGACTATTCGTATTCGAGTACTGCAACATGCTGGTTTAACATTATAGATCCTATAGGCAGTATTACTAGAATAACGATTGGAAATCATGAAGACCAGCCTTCGGAAGACAATAGTGCGTACTTAAATCATTTCGGTCTTTCACAGCAGTACTATTCATTTGATTATCAGGACGTTCATGTCATAACCATGAATTCGGAACAAAATTATGATCTCGGATCTTCACAATATAACTTTGTAAAGAAAGACCTAGAATCAGCTTCAAGTAATCCAAATATTCATTGGATAATTGTCACTTTTCATCAGCCAGCGTACAGTTCTCCAAATTCCTGTTCATCTTGCAAGGCAGCCACCTCTATAAGGGATACATATCATCCCATGTTTGATCAGTATGGGGTAGACCTAGTGTTAGAGGGACATGTTCATAATTATCAACGTTCCTATCCCATGACATTTAACAAAAATGATCCGTCAAAGCCATTAGTTACGAACACTGACAAGAATAGATATGTAGACCCGAAAGGTCCAATATTTATAATCGTGGGAACAGGAGGCATAAATTTTCATTCTCTTGCTGGAAAGGAATCGTATATTGTCAATCAGCAGGATGCTAAATTTGGATTCTTGAATATTCATTTTAGCGATGATGGAAAACTTTTGGGCGGAACATTCTATGCAAACGATGGATCTATTCTTGACCAATTCTCAGTAACAAAATCATCATCCGCTATTGGAACAGACAAGATTCCCAAAGCAAACAGCGAAGCTATCTCGGTGGAAAAGGATAAATTGACAATCTTCAGTTTAAATGCGACCGATCCCAAAGGTGGACCTCTCAAGTATTCTATACTCTCACAACCATCACACGGGACACTCTCTGGAAAGACTCCCACTGTAACATATAAGCCAAGCAAAGACTACGTAGGACAGGACAGCTTTACTTTCAAAGCAACCGATGATAAGGGAACTGATAGCAATATTGCTACCGTAACTATGGATGTTAAATCTGCTAATCAAGCTC
>JBAWET010000166.1:0-20581 GCA_049591355.1 Nitrososphaeraceae archaeon | reverse complement strand
GTAGCATCATTATAGCGTAGGCTACAACCTTGTTTCTTTCTTTAGATTCCAGAAGATATCTCCTACATAATGAAGATTGTTAATCACAGGTCCTTTTTCCAAATTCATCATCGTTCCAGCATCAACTCTTGAATAACCTATTGCCAATGACTTATTGTGAACCTGATCCTTCACCACAACAATTTCTGACTCACCAAAGCCATCGGTATGTGTAATCCCAGGCCGCATAACGTTAGCACCATTGCAAATAAACCCCACTGCCCCCATGTCAACAATAACATGAGGAAAATGACTTAAGAGATCCTTTTCAACCAAATGAGGAACTATCAAATTATCCTTTGTCTGAACAATGGTAATTCCTTCGCCAACCAGAAGCCTACCATTCTTTTCAGTTTCGATTGCATTCAAGCTTTTTATATTACAAATAATTGATTTTGGCCAATTCTTACTAATACGCTCAGCAATGTCACGGATTTCTCTTTTTGATAGTGTATGTGCCTTCAATGACCATTATCATAATCTTGCTCGTTATTATCCATCTCGTTTGTACTTGGCATCTTAGGATGAAGGTAGAAATATTATCCATCGGAGTGCTGGTCAAGTAATGAGAGTTTTTTTATGCGCAGTACACCTGCAATATCCTCAATTACTACAGCAGTCTGAGGAGGAACGAGATTTTGCCATTCAAGATCATTCACTATTCTTTTCCTTATTGCCGTTCCCGAAAGTTCATGACGACGATGAAGGGGAGGTCCTATCACTTTAACTCCCTTTTCCCTGAAAAGCATACTAGTGAATTCATCATTTGTAAATACAGACTCAAACTTTGGAACAGAATTGCTTATTTGTGCTGTCCACAGAGAATGGATATTTATGTCCGGTATAGGAATAATAAATAATCTCTTTTGATCAAGGTCCATATCTGCATTTAGAGATTCCTTTATCATGAGAATTCTTTCACCAGAAGTAAATGGGTTTCTGGCTTCATAGCTCTTTTGGGAACTTCCGATTACAATTACAAGACTTTCGACTTGGCTTAAAGCAAAATCAATAGATGCCTTGTGTCCCAAATGAAATGGCTGAAATCTACCAATAAAAAGGCCCCTTGACAATACTATTTTCAAATAATTTTAACGACAATTTAAAGCATTTTATGTTCCTATTTCCAAAGTTTAAAAATTTGTAAGAAAGCGAATAACAGCTCATCTTGCAGCACCTTTAACGTATTGCACGAACAATCCAATGTCAAATGTGCCTAATCGAAGAAACATTCATGATTAATAATTTCAAAGGTAATCGTCAAATCTTGAAATTCTACTGGTAATTGCAACTCCGTAGTACTTTATATTATGTTATTCTCAAATACGATTTATGCCTTTTTTAGAAATTCATGGTTTATCTGCTAACATCGATGGTAAGGAGATTCTAAATAACCTCGAATTAAATGTGGACAGGGGAGAGGTCCATGCTATTATGGGGCCTAACGGATCTGGCAAAAGCACGCTGGCAAATGTGATAATGGGACATCCAAAATACACCGTAACATCTGGAAATGTATTGGTTTCTGGACAAGATATTCTCGGTTTAAGTACTGATGAAAGGGCAAAGAAGGGTATCTTCTTGGGCTTCCAATATCCTACAGAAATTTCTGGCGTAGGATATAGTCACTTCTTAAGAAACGCATACAACATATTAAATAAAAGCCTTGGTTCACAACAGAAAGATAGAGAGGTATTCTTAACAGTTAGGGAATTTCACGAATACTTGAAGAAAAATTTGGGTGATGTAGGATTGGATCCTGCATTTCTTGGGAGGTATTTGAACGAAGGCTTTTCTGGCGGGGAGAAGAAGCGATCAGAAGTCATGCAAATGTTGGTTTTGAAACCCATGATAGCCATTTTGGATGAACCTGATTCAGGTTTAGACATAGATGCAGTAAAAGCTGTGGCGGAAGCAATAAATCAGTTGATAAATACAGGAGCAGGTATTGTTGTAATAACCCATTACGCCAGAATTTTGCGCTATTTAGCCAAGCTTGACAATATACATGTTATGGCTAAAGGCCGAATATTGAAATCTGGCGGGAGAGAGCTTGCAGAAGAACTCGAAGAAAAGGGTTACGGTTGGCTGGGTCTCGAGGATGCGGATTAAGGCTAAGCACGGATACAGTACAAGAGTTATCACCTGATTTGCAGCTATCCAGACAATAACAGGAAACGTTACTGCAATTGCGGATTTACCGCAGAAATGATTTACGGTTGCATACATCATTTTTCCAGAGTGTGTCATTTGGTCAAAACTTTAGAACGTACCTTTGTGACGTACGGTCTGGAGAACACAGGTGCCATAATTGTAGTTATGAATCCAATGACTACTGCTATAGAGAAGAGTGTCAAATCTATAAGACCCGCAGCAAAGCCAATTGATGCTATTACCAGTTCCACCATACCTCTCCCATTCATGAGATAAGCAATAGCGAGGCTCTCGTCTTTCGAAAATCCGCTTAATCTTGATCCTAAATATCCTCCCCCTACTTTAGAAAGTACTGCAACAGCCATTAGCAAGATGAAAATGGGTATGGATTTCACGATAAGTTCGATCTGTATATTTATGCCAATAATAGCAAAGAAAATAGGAGCAAAAAATCCGAAAGTAATCGCAGAAATAATTCCATAAACTCTTTCAAAATTCTGCTTTCTAATTATCTCTTTGTAAACTATTAAACCCGAAAAGAATGTTCCTATGATGAAGTGAAGTCCTATAATTGTTTGTGCTATTAACGATACGATTATAGTTGTGATTAATAGAATGCCAAAAGCTGCCTCTTTGGTTTGTAGCTTTTCAATCAATGGAGCAACTCTTTTAGGAAGCCAATGACTTGTCTTCCTAAATAAAATGTCCACGAGAAATATACCGCCTATGAATGCACCTATTTTAAGAAGAGAGTCAAATATCTGGTCAAAATGAATTTCAGCATTAGCCCCTGATTGGTTTAGCTGGAAGATAACTGACAAGACAATTAAAGAAAGTATATCATTTATTACTGCCGCGGTAATCACTGTAGTTCCAAGTCTACTCTTCAAAATACCAAATTCCATGAGCACAATTGCACTAACTGGTACCGCAGTGATAGATAGTAACAATCCCATAAATAGGGATTGAACAAGTGTCAAACCGAGAAGATACGACACTCCAAATCCACTTATCAAAGGTAGGGAGAAAGCAATAATCGAAAGAATGCCGGCAGATATGCCTGCCTTCCTTATCTCGCGCGGATCCATTTCCAGCCCGGACAGAAACATCAGGAAAAACACAGCAAGGTCTGAAAGAACTGTTAGACTCTCATCTGGTTTAACCAATGAAAGTATAGAGGGTCCGATTATGATTCCCGCTAATAACTCACCTACGACGGAGGGAAGTCCAATTCGTTGGAAGACCTCCCCCAGCAGCCTGGCTGCAACTAAGATTATTACTACGTTAACAAAGAGCTGCTCAGTTGACAGGCCTTGAAATCATATTATTATGGGATTTATCCGTTTGGAAGGCATTTGGATCTTTGGATAGTTAGAAGTTATTTTCAGCTTATTATGTCAGCATAAAATAATCTTTGATCTTATCAAAATCCTCTTTTGCTTTATCCCTAATTAATAACTGTTGGTAATAGATTGGGCTAGGCTTTTTCACATTGGTCACTAAAAATCAAACAGCATTCAGAATGAAACTACTAAAAAACTGTCCTCTTGAGGGACTAGATGCGGTCCAGTTTAATTTGTCTGATGCGGTATATTCACAGCCATTACAATATTCAGACTCTTGTGAATAATTTTTATCAGCAAGGATACCTAGGAAGGTAGCTAATTTTCACGCCACATAGCCTTGGTTTTTGCGAGAAGCAAAAATCCAACTAGATAGATCATCTGAACCATAAATCCATAGGCGAGAGACCATTCTTTTGGTGTTTCTAATCCCATTATATACTGCAATATCAACGATGCATGTGTCGTAGGAACAAAATATGAAAGGTATTGTAGAGGTTCAGGCAGTTTATTTAGACTATAGAAAACGGGTGGCAGGACCGCCAGGACTACATTTACAAAAGAGATGATTTGGGTGGCATTTCGCATATGCAACATATGAGAGGATAAAAAAAAGCCCATCGATGACATAGATGCCCATGTTAAGAAAATGATCGCCAGTAAAATAGGGATAAAAACGATCGAGGTTACAAATGCCGCCACTAAAATTGCCAACACTATTAGTGCCGGTAATCCAAATAGGAGTTGGGAAAGAGCAAGACCCAGCATATAAGTTAGGGAAGAAACTGGTGACGCTACAAACATATCTTGTATCTTGTATTCTGTCTTGTAGAACGAAATGTCTTGACCTAATGAAAGGCCATACCCTACAAGTGCCATAACTAAGCTTCCGACCAACGCAAACTGTACGTATTGACCGTTACTAATAACGAATAGTACAAATAACAGTGAGAAAGGACTAATGGCTGAAAAAACTAATGAAAGAGGATTTCTCTGAAGCCAGAGGATCCCCGTCATGTATGCGATTATCAGTATTTGCTTTAACGGCAAAACAAAGGTAGGTAATTTGCCCATATCAAGTGAGGATAATGACCTTCACTGAATAATCTGTCATGTTAAAAATGCATTGCCATTCCATCAAATCTCTTGACTAGCCATTGTCATGTTTATTACTTGTTTCAACGCTAAAAATTACAGTTATTGCTATCGCCGTCATAAGCATATTGGACGTATGTTCGTGCTGTAATGTATTAATAATCGGGAACAATTTCAAATGAGGAAAAGTCTCCTGTGTAATTTTCGCTTTTAATATCCACGTTTTCAACTATGGCAGTTTTTGGACCCTTGTATGACCATTCAATAATCTTGGTTATTTCGTTTTGTCTTCCCTCGATCACTGCTTCTACACTACCGTCCGCTCTATTTCGTACCCATCCTTGGACACTATTTCCTGCCATTTGTTTCATATTCTGTCTAAAATAAACTCCCTGCACCTTTCCTGTGATATGAATATGGACATGTACAAACCGTGAATCACCAGACCGTTTCTTTACTTCTCGCGAGGATCTGATCGTCATTTCCTGAAAAAGTGTCCCAGTTCCATATGTATGTATTTCCATATAGAAATAATGGACTGCTGGAAACTACATTTATTAGTGTATCCTTACGAACTATGGTGGGGATTATTTGCAAAAATTCGACGAATTAGATATGAAAATATTATCAGAGTTGTCCAAGAATGCGAGTATTTCAGTGCCTCAACTGAGCAAGAAACTCGGTGTGAACGCCTCGGTTTTGTATAGTAGAATAAAACGGCTTACTAAGAGGAATCTAATAAAGAAATTTACTATAATAGTTAATGACGGCCTCCTAGGTATCAACGTTAAAGCAATAGTAGGCATAAATAGAGATCCCAAACTGAAGGAGGCTATTCACATCGCGTTGTTGAAAATCCCTGAAGTAATAGTCCTCTCGGAGGTCACAGGAAGATTCGATATGCTCGTCTCTGTGAATGCATTTACATTGGAAGAACTCCATAAGGTGGTCATTGAACAGATTGGGAAGATAGAAGGGATTCAAAACACAGAAACCTTCGTCCAGATGCAGCGCACAGAGAAAGAACAGATATTTTCAATTAGATAATGTATCTAGATTTTGGATCTATTGATGTCCCAGAAATCAGATAAGTTAATCGCGTATTTTATGAGACGCTGTCAACCGCTAAGTTCAAATAGAGTTTACTGAAAACAATCGTTGATAATTTGTCCGTTATTCAGAGGAAGGTCATAGAAATAATTCAGACTTTAAAACTTGCAAAAAAAACAAGTAAGGATGATTACATGACCCACCTCCGATTGGTGCTTCTCGGTATGGGAGTAGTCGGTGGGATAGCTTTTGTTATTAAGCTAATAGCAGAATTTTTGACCTTTTCTGGAAATAATAGATGAATTATGGATATTTTGAATAAAGGAAAATTTTTCGTTAAAAACAGCAAGTATTTTTCAGGTGATTTCAAAATAATATTATTCGATTGAAGCAATTTGAAATGATAAAGAAAAGACAAAAGAGGCCCAAGATATGCACTATAGGCTCCCATTGCTCCCTGCAGGTACTAAAGGGTGCGAAAGATGAAGGGTTTTCGACCATTCTTATATGCGAGAAGAAAAGATACAATATTTATAAAAGATTTGCATTTATTGATCATATTTTATTTGTTGATAGATTTGAGAACATATTAGAAAAACCGTACCAAGATCGATTAAATGAGTTAGACTGCATAATTATCCCTCATGGAACGTTGATAGCTAATTTGAATTCGGATCAAATCGAAGGTATAAATGTTCCTTTCTTTGGTAATCGTTTCATTTTAAGATGGGAAGCGGACAGACTTCTAAAAGAAAAATTGATGAGAAGTGCTAGGCTAAATGTTCCAAATGCCGTAAAAACGAAAGATGAGATAGACCGACTTTGCATTGTTAAGTTGCGCGGGGCTGCCGGTGGCCGTGGCTATTTCATGGCGTGGGATAAACAGAGTTTTAACGAAGGATGCCAAAGGCTTGTTAATTCGGGAGTCATAGAGAGGGAAGAGGATCTATACATACAAGAGTACATACAAGGAGTCCCAGTATTCCTGCATTACTTTTATTCCCCACTTTCAGATGAAGTGGAATTCATGGGTGTTGACAGGCGATATGAATCCGATATAGATGGAATTGCACGGATACCATCCAAGCAGCAATTGAACGTTACAATTGAACCAACTTACAATGTGATCGGAAATATTCCGTTGGTTTTAAGAGAATCTCTTCTTGAAGAAGTATATAGAATGGGTGAAAATTTTGTTAAGGCAACACAAAAATTAGTTCCGCCTGGTATACCAGGTCCTTTTTGTCTCGAGGGAGTTTACACAAAGGATGCAGACTTCATATCGTTCGAATTCTCGGCTAGAATCGTTGCTGGAACAAATTTGTATATTGCCGGATCGCCGTATTCGGACTTGCTTTTTGAAAATGAAATGAGCACTGGCAGAAGAATTGCTTTAGAGATAAAGAGATCATTTTCCAATCAGCAACTAGATAAAGTACTAACTTAATTGTATGATTAAAACGTATATCTGCATAATTCGTCTAGCCTGATGATCATAAAAATCACTTATTGAATAGCGGTAAAAAAAAATGATGTATGAAGGGTTGTTCTGTCGCATTTAATAAGAACGAACATACTCTCCCCTGTTATTTTAATTCGTATCACTTATGTTCTGGATTATTGGTTCTATGAGATTGACTAATCCAAAAATTGAATTTTTCGAAAAGTGATTATTCGTTCTCTTTTCGTCAACACTTATCTTAATTACTTTATCATTAAGAATAGATACAGACATGGGTACGTCTCTCCATTCCAAAACACCATTGGTTATTATATCACAATTCCCCGAAAAGGATACCGTTTTATCTAGTCCGTGCAAGAGAAGTCCTGGGTTATCGCTCCCGTTTGAAAACAAAATAGAAATCTCTTTTGTGCGTGGTTTGTAGATAAATAGGTGAAAGTGTGGTTCATCTCCATTGATACCAACCATAGTAAAATTAGATTTGAAGTATGTTACATTGTTATTTATGACGTCTAGTCGCCACTTGCCTCCCAACACGTACTCGGAGCTAACATTGGTAATGTGATCAAGTGAGGAAGGTCTGTCTCTCTTTTCCGAAGGAGATGCAGTGATGACCGTATTAATGGTTCCTTCAACATTAAAGGAAATGTTAGATGATTGACTCCGATCAAGAACAAATTGAAAATGGCCATCAAGAACCTGGCTATGTGTACTTGATACAACCGAATAATGGTCGGAGGAAACTAATACAAGAGTAGCCATAATGACGCATGCAATGACCAAAATTTTGGAATACGTATTCGCAAAATTTATTTTTGCAATCATTACTAACTATTCGATTTATGTTCGAACTTAAACCTTACTTGTAAATGTCAATCAGTACAATTTTTATTCGACAGAATAAGATGCCAGATCTAAATAAATTACCGGTAAGACTCCATCAAAAATTACAAAAGCGATCAGGGGGGAGGCAACAAGGCCTTTTTTTTACCAATCGAACAATTTTATAATACCGAATGTGAGGTATTTCGATAACATCAATCAGCCTGTATCAAAATTAATATAATATTATGTAAAATGAATGACAGCTTTGGATAGGACATTGAATGTTTCTTGCAGTAAGTCTACAATAACTGTGAATCACAAGGATCAGAAAATTTGTCTAGATCCAAGAAAAGACATGGATTGCGACTACATTTTTGTGTCGCATGCTCATACCGATCACCTTCATAGGACAAAGAAAAGAACCAAAAGCAATGCGAAAATAATTACTTCGACTGCAACTTCGAGAATTGCAAATGGACGTGGATATGAACTTTCGAATGTATATCAAGACCATGCCTTTAAACTTTTGGACTCTGGACATATTTTGGGTTCAACTGGGCTATTAATAGAAGATGATTTGTACTATACTGGGGACCTGTCAATTCGAAAGAGGGCGTTTATGAAACCTGCAGTGATCCCCAAAGTAAAGACATTAATCATTGAATCCACGTTTGGACATGAAGATTATGTTTTTCCTAGAAGCGAGAGCATAATACATGAGACTAATATTCTTATTTCTGAAATGTATTCCCAAGGTCGACCGATCGTTTTGTTGGGGTACCCACTTGGGAAGGCACAAATCCTTACTCAACTTTTTGCTCAATGGGAACCAATTTTTGTCGAAGATTCAATCTACAAAATGAATCTTCTCTATTCAGAGCTTGGAATCGATATAACTTGTCACACACCATTCTCTGTGGCAGAGAATAAAGGTTCGTTATCATCTAACAAACCATGGATCCTTATTGCACCGTTAAATTCTACCAGAAATGGGTTTCTGCAGTATGTGAAGAAAAAATACGGACCAACAACTGTTGGTTTTAGCGGATGGGGGATTAAGCCAAATTTCAAATACTTGTTGGGACTAGATCATTGTTTTCCGTTTAGTGATCACTGTGATTATAATGATCTCATATCATTTGTAAAAAGATGTAGCCCTGAAAAGGTCTACACATTTCATGGTTTTATCGACGAATTCGCACATACTCTTCGATGTCTAGGATTTGATGCTACCTCACTCAAGAGTAAGCAGGAACTAGAAGGATATGCTACGGGATCAATGGTGCTAACAGATTATTTTGATAAGAAATCTCAGGACAATTAACTACCCAGCAATATATTCTATTTTTCTTTGTCTCTAAAATAAGGAATCACCTTTCTTCCAAACAATTCGATGTTCTTGAAATAGCCCTCACCCCAGAACCTAATGATAAAATGATTTGTGCCAGCTTCAATGAATCTTTCAAGCATTTCTATAACATCATCAGGTCTTCCAACACCAATCGCCGTTCTGGCAACACTATCAGGTATTTTCAGTGCAGCTCTTTTCATTTGTTCCATTAATTCAGGTTTGTTCATGGCATATTCTGTGAAGTACCTACGAAAATCAAATTCTGAATCCTGTTCGATATTATGCACGGTAAGCAACTCAGGCTTGTATAAGCTTACCTTAACAGCATTTTTCATTTTATTCCAAGCTTCTTCTCCATCATCGGTAAAGTAAACATCCACATCGTTTGCGAACTGGAAGCCAGATAGATCTCTTCCTATTTTTCTTGCGTTTTCCCTAATTACATCCGCATGGTGCTTGAATAATGCCGGAGTATATCCAATGGGTATCCATCCATCCCCGTAAGCAGCACAAAGTCCAAGTGTTTTGGGAGCTCCTGCCGCGATATAAATTGGAGGGCGCGGTTTTCTTAT
This sequence comes from Nitrososphaeraceae archaeon, assembly GCA_049591355.1. GTDB lineage: Archaea > Thermoproteota > Nitrososphaeria > Nitrososphaerales > Nitrososphaeraceae > TA-21. The sequence goes on along the minus strand of JBAWET010000166.1, from coordinate 10,690 downwards.
ACTTTTTGCTTGAAGACAAGCATTAGTCAACTTGTAATATTGTCCGTTATAATCAACTCTGTTATCAGGATCAGATTTGAACAATAATTCTATAAGTTCTAACTGCTCTTTGAATTTTGTAACTGGTTTACTAAATTCAATCCCAAAATCCACGACGTTCTGCGCCTCTCCGGCGCCTATTCCAAGCATTGCTCTACCGTTTGTTAGACGATCCAGTGTAATAGTAGACAAAGCAATTGCTGATGGATGTCTCCTTATTGCGTCAGTCACACATGTACCAAGTTCAACCTTTCTAGTTATTGCCCCAATTGCTGCAAGTAACAACCATGCGTCATTCACAACAGCATTCTTCCACTGAGGAACGTTAGAATGGTCCATAGCCCATATTGAGTCATAATCCAAACGATCAGCAATCTGGCATGCTGTCATGATTTGGGTTTCATCGAGTCCCAGTCTGGCCACATTTAGGCCTTGAGTAAAACCAAATTTTGTCGTCATTTTACGTATTGAATCGGTATATATACCGTCAGTATATATAGATTGTAAGGATTTCTTTTGTCATATATACGGGCTCAACAACCGATTAGCCAACTTTATATATATACTTGAAAAACAACCTAGACGAATGCGAATGAATCAATAGTAATTCGCGAAAGTGTACTCGGTTTAGCCTCATTATAAAGAACCTTTATATAGTTAGCAAGGAAAATTTAGGTCTGCCTAATGCTCCTGCCTTCTGAAATTGAATCGAAATCACTGATCCCTGCGGTTAGGGCCATATTAGCAAAAGTGCTAGTCAAAGAAAAGGGGCTAAAGGAGGAGGAAGTGGCTAGACTGTTGGGTATTACACAGGCTGCTGTCAGTAATTACATACGAGGTACACGAGGAGACGTGGAATTAATTTCTAAATTAAGTTCTTTTCAGCAGATCATGAGAATGATTGAGGATATTGTGGAAGATCTTTCGTCACAAAGAGCATACACAGCAGGAACGCTTTCGAAGTTTATTGCTTTATGTAATTACATGCGTTATTCCTTTATAATCTGTGATGTCCATCATAGTCTTGAAGAAAACATAGACGAAAAGATTTGCGAGCAATGCAAGATTATTTTGACTGAGACTGGCAAGTGAGAGGACTGGCCGGTATTTTAGCAATTTGAAATTGATTAGGCACAGATAGTAACTACCTGATCATTCTTAACGCAACATGTAGCACATCCACGCCACTTAAGCATCCCAGTGTACCCCGTGACGCGTCCGACTCGGTGAATCTTTTGCTACCATCCTTTTTCACTAAATTTCCTGATATCAGGAGCGGGATAGGATCATCGCTGTGAGCTTTAGCTATACAGGGTGTTGAATGATCTCCAGAAACTATTATCGTGGGATTAGTTAAAGTTGGATCTTTTAGCAATGTTCCAAAGAACCTTTGATCTATGCCTTCAATGCTTTCTTTCTTACCCACAGCATTGCCGTCATGACCGTACTCGTCCGGTCCTTTAAGATGAACGTAGACCAGTTCAAACTTCCTGAGCAGTCTACTAGTTTCCTCGGCCTTAATTTCATAGTCGTCTATGCCACCGGCAGAAAAAAATTCCATTCCCAGCGTCCTCGCTATCCCTAATTCGACAGGCATGTCAACAACGCATGCTGCTTGAATTCCGTATTTTACATTAATTGGTTGAAGAGATGGTAAATTGTTACCAGGGTCCCGAAGTAGAATAATGTTCATTGGTTTTTTGTTTTCTGCAATACGCTTCAAATTCACCGCATGGTTTTTCGCAAGCAAGATACATTGTTCTGTGAACTCATTAACTATTCTTGCCGATAGCATGGAAGATTCGGAGTTATCCTCGGCTTCACAATTTTTTACATGCATATCTTTGACGAAAGTCTTGGAAATTCCAATCCCATCAATTCGGTCGTACGCGGGATCAGTATTTGTTATTTTTGCGGATAATGGAATCTTGTTGTGCCTCAGTCTTACGATCACCCTATGTGCAATTGTTGGAATTATTTTTACGGAGACTTCTGGATCACTAAATTTTATATTTCGTTCAAGATATTGACACAATTCTTTCGCTTCTTCTTTTTCGATTATCCTGCCGGCCCTTCTGTCAATTATCTCCGTATTAAGACCTAGAGTTGCGAAATTTCCTCGCAGTGCAAGATCCCCATCCTTGAAATCTACTGCAGATCCAATTATTTCTATTACCCCTCGTCCCACATATTTTTTTCCTTTGAAATTGTAACCTAGCATATTGAATACAGCAATGTCAGATTGGGGCGCTATTCCTTTTCCAACGCTGATAACTTGTCCCATTGACCCATTTTTTGCAAGACTATTCAAGTTTGGCGTTATGGCAGCCTCAAGTGGAGTAAGTCCATTCAAATCAGGATGCGGTAAGTCTCCAATTCCATCCAGCAAAACGTAAATGATCTTCAAATCTTTGGCGGTGCTTATTAATCGCCAAATAAAAATTATACAGTGACCTAATGAGAATGGGTCAAAAGGATTAAAAAGGGCAAATTAACAGCTGACAAAGAAAGACATTGCGTGTGATTGCGATAGGAAGCAGAGTCTTTATAACAAGTTTTCAGTTGGCTGGCGTGGAGGGAATCAAAGTCGAATCACCTAACGAAGCATTAGAACAAATCAATCATCTGGGATTAGCTAATGATGTAGGACTTATTCTTCTGAGCGACGATATAGGCAAGGAAATTAGGATTTCTCTTACAAACCTAAGATCTAGGAAACCGATACCACTGATATTTGAACTTCCATCCCCTGGTAGTTCTAAAGAAAACGTAGATTACCGAGCTCTTCTTAAGCAAATTTTGGGAGTATAGAAAATCGCCTCGATATTTGCAAGATTGAAAAATCGAAGAGCAAAATAATTTCACTGATTATTTGAATTGGGATCCGGTCTTGAACCACAACAAGTATAAATCTGATAGAAGTGTCTACGCATGGTTAACAGAATTTAGAGATTTGGTTATGTTTTAACATGTTTGATTTAGTCTCGATCTTGGTAACAATCTTGATCGTCTTCAATACCGGAGTTTTGTCCTGCTGGATATACCTTACATTTTCAATTGTTCAATCATTTCGAAATTCCCCTCGACTGAAATTTGACCCAGAACATATTGGACCCGAACATAGAGTTAGCATCATCATTCCCGCACGAAATGAGGAACAATACATATCCAGGTGTCTAAAAAGTTTGTTGAGTCAAAAGCACGTCACGTATGAAGTAATAGCCGTGAATGATTCGTCTACGGATAATACATTGAATATTATGCGCAATCTTTCAAAAGAGGACAACAGGTTAGTTATCGTCAACGCCCCTTCTAAACCCGGAGATTGGATAGGTAAAAACTGGGCATGTTATCATGGTTACTTAAATTCCACTGGAGAGATTTTTCTGTTCACTGATGCGGATACGGTACACTCACCTGAGGCTTTATCGAGTGCGCTTGCGTCAATGCTTAAGGAAAAACTTGATGCCATATCGGCAGTTCCCAAGCTTTCGTCTAAAGACATCATTACCAGAGTTACACTTCCCATATTGTCAGTTTTTCTACACTCCCGATATTCACCAGTTAGAGTAAATGACCCAAAAACGAAAGTTGGATATTTCTTCGGAAGTTTTTATCTGATAAAAAGAACTACCTACGAATCCGTCGGCACACACGAATCAGTCAGGCATGAGCTTGTAGAGGATGGTGCATTAGGACACAAGGTGAAAGAGATGAATTTCAAGTTAAAGCTTGTTAGAGGAGAAGCCTATGTCGAGGCGATATGGGCACGCGATCCCAGAACACTCTGGAATGCACTTCGACGTCTCATAATTCCGTTATATCACAATGAAAAGCGCTCAGCGATTCTAATTGTCGTTACTTTATTTTTCATATTGCTCGAACCAATCATAATATTTCCACTGTCTGCTTATTTTATTTACACTGCTTCTACACTACTCAGTAAGTCTCTTTTTTTGCTAACCCTCACATCTTTAATTCTAGTTGTATCAGCAGGTGTAGTCCAGTCGAAATATGGATTATTGCAACGAGCCGTATATGGGTTGGGTTCTCCTGTTGGATGTGCAATTATCACGATTTGTTTTCTCTTGTCGCTCTTTGACATGAGAGGAAAAAGAACAGTGTCTTGGCGAGATCGTGATTATGAAATTGGCTAAGTAATAATAAGAGATCTAACGTTACCAAATGTTATATTGCGTTAATGATCAAATATCTTGAGACATTTACATTTACTTAGACAAGGTATAGGAATGGGGTGAATACAGAACATTGATTGCCTAAACGTTTTTCACGACCTCTGGTATGGATCAAATTATCCAATCAGGATCCATCCTAAGTATTTATTAGTCATCGTCTGGAATATTGTCTTGGATAATACTTGGAACTGCAGTCAACTACACACAACTTGGACCTTCATAATTTTGAAGAAAAAATCTTGAGCGATTCTATGCCTAAGAAGGAAATATATGACCTGACGATGAATTTAGACACCTTTTCTCTGATCTCCCTTGCCCGCACAATTCGTCTTCGTCGTAAACCAGGACCAATAACATATTCTCGAAAGGTTTTCATAAATCTTGTAAATCTTTGTAGAGACAAGTGTACATATTGTACTTATAAGAAAGAGCCAACAGACTCTGATGTGTCAATGTTGGCACCAGAAAAAGTCCTCAAGATTGCAGAAAACGGAAGAAGGCTTCGGTGCACTGAAGCATTAATCGTAACCGGTGAAAGCCCGGAGCAAAAGTATCCCGTAGCTAGAAAATGGCTAAAAAGCATGGGATTTGGTTCGACTGCAGAGTATATAGACAAAATAAGTAACATGATCTTAAAAAAAACCGGGCTGTTACCTCATACCAATGGAGGTATCTTTAAAAAAGAGGAATTGTCAATTTTAAAAGAAACAAACGTAAGTCTTGGATGTATGCTCGAAAGCTCGTCGGAACGTCTTCTTGGTAAGAATATGCCTCACGAATTTGCGCCTAGCAAAAATCCAAAAGCAAGAAAGAGAATACTCGAAAATGCTGGGGAACTCAAAATACCAATGACGACAGGGATCTTGATTGGAATAGGGGAAACAGTTGAAGAGATCATTGATTCTCTTTATATGATGAAAGAAATTAATGAAAGATATGGTAATATCCAAGAGGTTATTATCCAGAATTTTGTCCCGAAATCTAATACCGAGATGCGCGAAATTCCAAGGCCTCCGCTTAATTATTTTATTAGGATTATTGCCATTTCGAGGATTATTATGCCCGATATGAATATACAAGTACCTCCCAATTTAAGCCCTAATAATTATGGGCTGTACGTCGATGCAGGAATTAATGATTGGGGTGGTATCTCTCCGCTTACCATCGACCATGTGAATCCCGAGTCACCTTGGCCCGACATCAAAGAATTGATGGACGTTACCAAGAATTCAGGCTATATTTTGAGGCCTAGGCTACCGATATATCCAGAATTCATTCTTGACAAGAATGAGTTCATACACGACAACTTGTGGAATTATATAAGAGCGCTTTCTGGTTCAGACGGACTAGTAAAGGAGGACTACTTGAATTGACATCAATGCTGGAAGGGATAATGAAGAATATAGATCCGGTTGTTGCCCATATATTGAATGAAGCTCTAGATTTGAAAGATATTTCCATCAAACAGGCAGTTGAATTATTTGAAACTAGTGGACTAGAAATAAACGCAATTACGATGGTCGCAGACATACTTAGAAAGTGTTCTGTCGGGGACTTTGTAACATACGTCGTGAATAGAAACATAAACTTCACTAATGTTTGTATCAAGAAGTGTGGATTCTGTGCCTTCAGTAGGGACTTTAGGAATGAAGAAGGATATTTTCTTCCTGTTGAAGAAATCATAAGGCGGACAACTGAGGCATGGAAACTGGGAGCGACCGAGGTTTGCATTCAGGCCGGACTTCCACCTAAGATGGACGGTAATCTGTATGTTGATATATGCGAGGAAATAAAAAAAGCACATCCAGAGATTCACATACACGCTTTTTCTCCTGAAGAGGTACAATATGGAGCCTATTGTTCAGGAAAGCCTGTTGAGGAATATCTTAAGATGCTGAAAGACGCAGGTGTAGGAAGTTTACCTGGTACAGCTGCAGAGATATTGAATCAAGAAATACGTGATATAATTTCTCCCGGAAGAATATCTGCCAAAGAGTGGATACACGTCATCAAGTGTGCTCACAAATTAGGCATTCCTACTACATCCACGATAATGTATGGCCATATAGAATCTTCGATACATAAGGCCGAGCATTTGGCAATCATTAGGTCTATTCAGAAAGAAACAAAAGGCTTCACCGAATTTGTGCCTTTGAGTTTTATATATAAGGAAGCTCCCATGTACTATAGAAATACTATTCGTGGCATGAGACAAGGTCCTGATGGAAATGAGATAATCAAAATGCATGCGATCTCAAGGATAATGTTGAATAACTACATCAAAAACATTCAAGTTTCTTGGGTCAAAGAGGGATTAAAGATGTCACAAATTCTTCTCTCAGCCGGAGTCAACGACTTTGGTGGAACGCTAATTAACGAAAGCATTTCTACCTCTGCTGGAGCAGAGTATGGCCAAATGATGAAACCCAAAGAGATTCATCATGTCGTAAAATCAGCAGGTAAGATACCTGCACAACGATCTTCAACTTATCGAATATTAAAAGAATTTAGTGAGGCGGCAGATGATCTTGCTTTACCCCTTGATACTGCTGATCCGACAACGTTTGGCTCCTATCAGGAATTGATAAAGATCGGCAAATACAGATATACTGAAATGAAAAGATAGATAACCAACGTAGAAATGAAAGTAAGATCATTTACGACTTAATTGTAGGCATTATGGTTAGAATGTTACTCTGTTAGTGCCCTATACTAGGTTTATCTGTTTTCACCATCAATTCAGAGTCCTTTTATACAAAAAACTAATGTTTTTTAGAACAGTAAGGCTAACAAACTTTTGCTCATTAAAAAATTTAATTAAAGAGGTTCTCCTGACATAAACCAATTCTCTTTGGGATTTTCCTTGTAAACAATAATGACGTGTTCCTTTTTTGTTTTTAGTATTTTAATGGCTGCTTCCGTAATTGCAGCAGCAAATTCCGCTTTCTGCTCTTTCGATCGGCCAGGGTACATCGAGATTGAAATTAATGGCATAAAGATGGTTTCTCAAACACTAAAATAAACTAATTGCGGTATTAATGTCAGAATTTACATATCGGTCAAATTAATTGACTAATAAGAATACCAACGGTTCAGGTTTTGTTAAGACTCGATCATATAACAAACATATTCTTAAAATATTAGAACAAAGCACTATATTTACGAGTACTCGGACATTATATTCGAGAACTTGATAAACTTGGGCATTTTAATTTCGGGAAGAGGAAGTAACATGGAGGCCATATTACGAGCTATCGAAATGTCCAAGATTAAGGATGTTGTTCCTCGAGTAGTTATTTCTAATAAACCAGATGCACCAGGTCTTCACAAAGCTGCCAAGATGGGTGTCTCTACGAGGGTGGTATACAACTCTGCAAGAGGTTGGGAATATGACAAGGAAATAGTTTCCGTATTAAGGGATCACTTGGTAAATCAGCAAAATGGCTTGATATGTTTAGCAGGATATATGCGCATTATTAGTCCTGAATTTATAAAGTTATTCAAAGGACGGATCCTTAACGTTCATCCCTCCCTCCTTCCAGCGTTTCCCGGTCTTCACGCTCAAAAGCAAGCTTTAGACTATGGTGTCAAGGTCTCTGGTTGCACAGTACATTTCGTCGATGTCGGGGTAGATACTGGCCCTATTGTAGCTCAGAGAACCATAGAAGTTGAAGACCACGATACAGAAGAGACTCTTTCAAACAGAATACTGGTGCAAGAACACGAGCTTTATATTGAGTGTATTAACCGGTTTGCCCAAGGCAAGTTGTCAACACTAGGACGCCGGGTTTGCATAAAGTCTTGCTAGGAAAGAGAAAGTTAAGAGCTCAGACAATCACAGCAATCATCCTTTCATTACTCACAAATAGGTATTCTTTTTACGTTCACTTTACGAGTCCCTCCAACAGCAAAACAAAATAACTACCCTAGATTTCCTTATTCAATTGCCTGCAAAAAAGATCGATGGCCTTATGGTCTCGAGGTACCTGAAAGATAAGATTAGAGAAGATGTATCAAAGCTAACTGAACATGGAATTAAGCCTTGCCTAGCAACAGTATTAATGGGTGACGATGAAGCATCAGCTACGTATGTACGAAATAAACAATTAGCAGCTACTGATGTTGGCATTTTAACGATCGATAAAAGACTACCAAGCACTGCTTCGGCAGAAGAATTAATAAACTTAATAGATGAATTGAATTCTGATAAGTATGTTCATGGCATACTTTTACAGTTACCGTTACCAAAACATATTGATCAATTTTTAGCGATCAGCAGAATCGATAAAAATAAAGACGTGGATTGCCTGACCCCATATAATGCGGGCCTTCTTTTTACTGGCAAAGCAAGACTTAAACCCTGTACGCCATCAGGAATCATTGAATTGTTAGATTATTATAAAATTGATGTAGGCGGAATGGATGTAGTTATTATTAACCGAAGCAACCTGGTAGGTATACCGTTGTATTTGCTTCTTTTGCAACGTGACAGTACTGTGACGATATGTCATTCTAAGTCAAGAAATATCAATGAAAAATTAATCAGGGCTGACTGTATAGTTACTGCTATCGGAGATCGCAATAGGTTTCTCCTTAAAGGTGACATGGTTAAACCGGGTGTTGTTGTAATAGACGTAGGTATAAACCGGATTAAGGGAAAGCTCCATGGAGATGTGGACTTTGGTTCTGTATATGATAAAGCTTCCTATATAACTCCTGTACCTGGGGGTGTAGGCCCAATGACGGTAACGATGTTATTGAAAAATACTGTGACTGCTGCCGATACGAACAAATAGTACAGAAGTGTCACTATGTCTGATTCGTGTCAGAGAAATAAACACGCTATAAGAAGAGAACTTCTTAAGATGAGGGAATTATTGGATGCAAATAAAGCTCGTGACAATAGCGTTAAGATTCAAGATAGATTAATGGGTCTACAGGAGTACCAAAATGGAACGATTATAGGAAGTTATGCTCCGATTGGAATGGAAGTCGAAACCTGGAAGATAATGCATCATGCATTAGCTGATAAGAAGACTTTGGCATTACCCAAGATTGAAGGAAATGGTACTCTATCTTTTTATGCAATTGAAGAAGCAGATCTCAACGGTAATCTTGTTAAAAGCTCGCGTTTCAAACTGAAAGAGCCAAAGGCATTAGAAGAAAGACTGGTTGAAAAGCTTGACCTTCTGATAATACCAGGAATCGCTTTTGATACTCAGGGATACCGACTCGGATATGGCTTCGGATATTATGACAGATATATGGCAAAAAAGACTTACACCAGTTCCGTGGGGGTTGCTCATGATTTTCAGATATTAGACCATAATTTACCTAAATTATCTTATGATCAAAAATTGGACTTTATAGTCACTGAAACTCGGACTTTATATTGTTAGAGTTTAATGCTTTATATCCAATATCCTTCCTATAATATTCCTCATTATCTCCCCAATGGATATTTCTTACGGTGGAATAAGCTCGATCGATTGCTGTTTCTATATCAGTACCCAGAGCGGTGACAGAGAGCACTCGCCCACCGGCTGTAATAATCCTATCCTGACGATCCCTAGCAGTACCTGAATGGAATATGTAAACACTTTCTCCGATAGAGGAGTTTAATCCACGAACTACCTTACCCTCTTCATACTTCCCCGGATAACCTTTCGAGGTCATAACCACACACACAGCATGCTCTTTTTTCCATTTTATCTGAGATATCGAAGCAAGTCTTGTTTCGGCTATAGCTTCCAAATATTCTACGAGATCTGAATCCATTCTTGTCAAAATTGATTGACATTCAGGATCACCCAACCTTACATTGAACTCGAGTACATATGGAACATTCGTACTACGTTCAATCATCAGACCAGCGTATAGAAATCCCTTAAATGACAGACCTGATTTCTTTAAAGCGTTTAATGTGGGTTCCATGATCGTCTTCATGATGTTGGAATTCATTTGTTCATCGATGATGGGTGCAGGTGAATAGGCCCCCATGCCTCCAGTATTTGGTCCGATATCCCCATCCCAGATATTCTTGTGGTCCTGACTTGAATCCAGTGGGACTAATGAATGTCCGTCACATAGTGCTATAAATGAAACTTCATTTCCGTACAATCTTTTTTCTATGACTATACTGGTACCCTGGCTTCCAAACTCCTTGTATTTCAATATTTTATCTATTGTTCTAATTGCTTCTGGGAGATCATGACAAACTATGACACCTTTACCCTGCGCTAGACCGTCCACTTTTATCACAGGAGGTTCTGACAAGGAAGTGACGAATTGTTTTGCCTCATCGGCATTGGAGAAAACAGAAAAAGAGGCCGTAGGAATATTATATTTCTTCATAAATTTTTTTGCAAATACTTTACTTGATTCTAATCGGGCTGCTTTTTTATTTGGTCCTATAATAGGTAACCCTTTTCTTGCAAATAAATCTACTATACCTA
>JBAWET010000165.1:0-6276 GCA_049591355.1 Nitrososphaeraceae archaeon | reverse complement strand
GAAGAGAAGCTCTCAAAATCATTAGAGAAAGGGATGATTTCAACCTAATACTATTGGACATAGCAATGCCAGACTTTACCGGCTTAGATGTTATTGACGAACTGAAGAAAGATAACCTACTCGCCTTAACAAACATCGTCTTTTTCACTGCTTCTAACATCAATGAAGAAGAATTACTCAACCATGGGGCTAAGGGGATTATTAGAAAACCTATATCGATAGAAGATTTGCAGTCATCTATTAACAAATTCGTCGGTTAATTGTATCATTGTTTGATAGTATTGTTCACACGAGAGAGATCATCTTTATCATTTCGGTCTTCTAATGGAGAAGCACAAAATCGTACACCCCAGCACGGGTAGAAAGAAAATCCATGTGCATCGCTTAAATCCTCCCAAAACACGACATGACCATTTTTCCTCGTATATGAGTTTTAACCCCAGTACCAAAAGTACTATTAAATCAGCTATACATTGATTGTAAAATTGAAGGCGAAAAAAATGTTCTCTCTTATTGCCTGACAATAAATATGGCCCAGGTTAACTCTGGTAAAGATAAGCATGACAGTAATGAGTAATACTATCTAGGAATATTGTTCTCATGCTCGTAATTGGTTTAATCGAAGATTTGAGATTCTATACGAAAATACTAATGTTGTTATGCCGGAATTGTTCTAAAAAATAGAGATAGAAGAACACACCATTGTTTATACTGTTTTAATCAGTTCAATAAGCGAAATTTTCTTACCCTCATATTTTTCAAAGCCCGTTTATACTATAATGTCAATGCCAAATTATGAATACCCAAACAAAAACAGCAATGTTGGCGATTCTGTGCATCGGAATGTTGACTGCCCTAACTTTATCGACCCTAACTCTTGCAGTGAATCCCGCATTTGCTAAGAAGAAACATTGTGACAAGACTGACAACGGCTGTGATGCGATAAAATCACAGAAAAATAAAGACGAGTCGAAGAAAACAAGTGCGGATGAGACACAACGAAGTATAACTAGATCTCAGGCAGAGATCGATAATTCCAGCTTGCCAATTGATTTAGAGTCCGAGAATCCGTTCGCACTGGTAGGAATGACAGCGATTAACTCGACTACTGAATAACGGAGACCGTTCAATATAAAAATTGTCTGGACAGTACAATTTGCATCTGTCCTCCCCAGTTCTTTTTACTGACACCTTCAGGGTCACTCTACTAATTTCAGGCCGTCACTTTAAAATCAAATTTATAGATCGAATAAAAAATCTCCTTGCCTTGGTCAATCATGTACACGCCGTATTATATAGTTTGAATAAGCGAACTTTTTGTCAAATATTTTTCTATCTTTCTTATAACAAACTACCTGGAATGCTCACACTTTGTTAGTTCGAATTTCCCTGGAGTTTTAAACGAAGGGATTGCTCTACCATTTATGGTGCATCATTTATTGTTTAAAATTCAAGATGGTGTTACTATAAGCAGAGAGTTAGTGTCTCATACGGGATTTTTAGATTCACCCGTTATATAGCCTGCATAACAGACTCCTGCCCCAATGATTATCAATACAGTACCTATAGCCGGATAATAATAAATCCGGATGGTCGTAAGTGTTCCTGAGTAAGATTCATAAATGACAGCAAGCCCAAACGCAATTAGGATCGCTCAGATTACGTAACTTACAACCATAATAATTGTGCTCGTTTAATGAAACGCACTTGCTTTATATTTTCTTCGCAACTGAAAACTCAACACGAATCTTATCCATACCATACTAACGACCTGTATTTTTGACTGTCCGCTCTTTCTGGCAAATGCCGCTATTGGGAATCTGTCCAAAACTCTACAGGTTATCTTCAATTCATGACCACAAGCCCAGTGTTCCATGTGTTCAAGTAGGATCTGGAGGTATAAAGCCTCTAGACAATTATGTTTGGTCGTTGAGAGAGTCTCAATAAGCCTTAATTCGTATACTCCTGCCTTTCACCAACTTGAGCTCGAGGATAAATGGGCCTAAAACATGATCTTTGAATTCTACCATCATCGTCTGTATGAAGTGTGTTTTCAATTTGGTATGGAATTTGCTCCTAAAGCACGGTTATCTAGAAGGACAAGATATTAACCGGATTGCATTATCTAGCGGTCATTACGATTTTGTATTCCAACCAACCATTTCCCAGCAATACAATTGGTGAAAAGATCTCTAGTATTAGTAGTAGCTCAAAAGTAGCCATAAGAATTTTTCACATTTTTTCTTTCCTTTTTGCTGGCTGGTTTATCGTATTCATATTTCCTATTATGCTATTTGAATAGAGAAAAAAACGAAATGCAGCGACCACGAAAATGAAAGATATGGAGATCTAAGTTGGCCATTGAGATGATTTGCTCCAACTGGTTGTAAATTTTGTTATCGATTCACTATGCAAAGTCGGTCTCTATATAGATCATAGTCTTTAAGAAACGAACCAAGTCTACTGATAGGTACAAACGGTATTTTATTTACAAACGGTTGGGAAACTTCGTTTAGTGTTATTATTACAGGCATACCACAATCAATATTCCTATTTTTTTCTACATATATTTTAGTTCTGACATGTTGTTGATTTGCACAATCTACCATTTTAGAAGCTGCCATATCCCTCCAATGTTTGCAATCGATTATCAATGCCATACCTTCCAAAGTTGCTACAACATCAATCTGTATTCGTGGCATTGTCAAATGAATATTAGTCCTACAGACATAATTCTTCGCCTGGAGAATTATCGTTACAAAGTTCTCAAAATCTTTCCAATTTAGATTTAAAGATAGGAGAGTCGGGTCACATTCATGATGTAAAGCTAACAAAAGCAGCTTCATCTTATCGGTTGATGAGAAGTTAACTTTCGTATCTGACAAATTTCCTATTCCTTTACTGCTCAGAAATCGGAGCAATTCCATACTCGTGGTATAACTATGGATATTACACAGAGACTGAAATTCTGAAATGCTATTGCTATAAGGAATACCTCGAATTGCTTGTACTAACAATGAGTAGTTCAAACTTCAAGATTGAATTTGCTCAGATCCTAATAATATTTTGGTTTCCAGCTCATGTGTGCATGTATGACAATAACATTATAGAGGCAAGATACGGAGAGGATAAAATGACGAATGGTGTTGGCATTGATCTGATTTTACACGACACTATTCTCATTTCTTTACTTGCTGACGGAAGTAAGGATAGGATTGATTGTGGACCGGGGAGTGATATGATTTGGAAATGTAACGAGTCGAAGTTAGCGGACTTGTCTAATGTTAAAAACTAGATCGAACGAACTTTGATTTGTACCAAATTTTCCCAAAAAGGATATATTATCAAAATCTAACCTAAACTTTATTAATATCTTTGATATTTTCTGATTGATGTCAACAAAATCTTCTGAAGACAAGTCTCACGATAAGAAGATTACACGTCGTGATTTTCTGAAATTAGCCGGGGCAGCAGGAGTGGTGGCCACTTTACCATGTCTTATACCATTTGGCAAGGTCTTTGGCGGTACCAAGAATGATACCAACATTAATCAGACAAGCATTACGAATCCCTTAATAAATAAACAGACTCAATCAATCCATATTTTTGATTTAGACAGAACCAAACCACAATTCTCCAGTCCAAATGGAAGCAGGACCCTCATGAACGCTGATAATTTTCCAATACTAGAACGGATGGGGGCTGTTTTGCTTCGTTTAGAAAAAGGTGGAATACGTGAGCCCCACTGGCATCCAAATGCGGCTGAATTAAGTGTTTGCGTAAGCGGAACAGCTAAAATGACTATTTATAGCACCAATGCCCGAGTCGACACATTTACAATAAGTCCTGGACAGATTACTTTTGTTCCCCGAGCCTACTGGCACGACTTGGAAAATATCGGAGAAGAAGCGGTAAAATTTGTTATTGTTTATGATAATGAACGCCCTGGAGACTTGGGTGTATCGGGGTCTGTTGGGTCTTTGTCTGCGAGAGTTTTGGATAGAATGTTTGGAATAAACCCACATGGGTTCTTTGACCAATTGAATTATACATCAATTCAAGATGTCACGATGGGGTCAAGACCAGTTGATTTTTCAAGTACCGGCAAGGTCGAGGTTCCAAATGCCCACAAATTTAATCTTGGTGGTATCACCCCGCAAATTCAGACTCCAGGAGGAACTGCTGCATTGGGAATGGCCAACGATTTTCCAATACTTGCGGGATTGGCCTGTTTTCTATTGGTCTTAAAACCAAGCGGAATAGTAGAGCCTCACACTCATCCAAATGCGGCTGAATTGAACTATGTTATCAATGGAAAGGTACGTTTTACTGTGTTTGGCCCTAATGGGGAGGCTGAGACATCTGAAATTGGTCAAGGTCAAGTATTTTTTGTACCCCCTGGATATTTTCACTATCTAGAGAATCCTGATAACGTAAATGGCAACAATGTAGTTTCGTTCTTTGGTAACGAGAACCCAGAATTTATAGGAATTGTGGGGGGTCTTAGTGCGTATTCAAATGAGGTACTAGGTTCTATATTCAATAAAGATCCCAAATTCTTCAGTAATCTCCCAAGACTAGACAAAAATGTGTTTATTGCATCAGGAACGGGATAAGTAAGAAATATAGTGAATAGAACGTAGTAAACAATTCTTATTTTAGATCACATTCCTAGAAAATTTGATTTTTTAGTTTCACCTTGCATAAATCCTTCTCTATTTTTTTGCTCCTCATCTGTTCTTCATTCAGTCATTTATTAAAAAAGAAAAGGATATTCTTATCGCATATTTTTGTGCATGTTTCTAATACACTTGTTATAGTCGCCATTATTCTCCCCCCTTCACAAAACGAGGAAAAAAGAAACTTGTGGTGGCACTTCTTCACCTCGTATTTTTTTGCGTTTCCCTTATTTTTTCATGGCAAAGAAAATGAAGGTATAATCAAGGCCCGTTTTACTCCAGTGCACAACCTTATTCATGAAGCTATAATCAATAGACTCGATCAGTTTGAGACCGTATTTTTCGGCAATTACTACAGCAGCCTCTATTTCACTTCTGTCAAAGATTTTGTCGGGAGTTCCTTTTGAGAGAATGCATTTTGTGTTGATAGTTTTTTCCGGCCAGTAGTCGGTAGATGTTAGCAGTAATCCATCTTTTTTAAGAATCCTGCTCATTTCCTCGAAGTACTTTTGGATATCAACACCATGTTCAATTACAGACAAAGAGGTTACAAAATCAAACGTATTCTCTCGGTAGTTCGTTGCCTCTAAATTCTGGATTGAAAGCTTCAAAGACTTATCTTCAAGCATATCGACTATTGGTTTGTACTCTCTATTGTAGAACGAATATGCAGTATTCATAAAGTTGTACTTGTACTTTGGCCTCAGGACCAGATCGCAACCATAAAGATTCCTGAATCCCAATCTCTTGAGCATGGGCAAAATGGGAGAGTCGTTGCATCCGACGTCGAGTATGAACGACTCTCTATCGGCATTGTTTATGATCTCGATAATCTTGTAGGTATCCCAGGCCTTGACCGAGTCATGAGGGAGGAAAAGGTTAAGCGCTTTAAGACGTGTCTTCGCCTCCGTCACCTGAGAAGTTTTCTTTAAGACCGAATTGCAAAGCATATTTCCAACAGGGGTAAGATGATTCTCGTCAGATATTGTCATGTTATCCACTTTATAGTTGAAGGGTGAAATGAATGTATGTCACTGAAATATGATCTTACCATCGTGCACTTTGTCTTCGGAGGTGCTGATTTCTTCCTCATGGGAGTTTATTCTTATCGGTTTTCCAAAGTCAAAATTGTGTCTTCCGTCCTGAAGAAAGGCGCTCCTGCATGCGTGAGTATTCTCAATGTACTCTAACCACATTGCTCCACACAAACGACATCGGAAATCGCGAATCTCTGGCTTGATATTATTATACCTCAATTTTTCTCATCTTAGTGATGAATTAGCCTCGCTTTAATGATTCAACCACAATCATCGCGAAAAAAATTAGGATCATTGTTAGATAGCAACAAAACTCAAATTCTTCCTTGATCATATATTAGATATGTCTGATTTACAGGAGCTGAGAGAGAATTTCAAGAGGACGCAGGAATCTCTTTTGAAGGTTTTCCCAAAAGTTGACCCACAATTACTGGTGGACCTACTTTTGAGAGAACAGCAAGATCCGTTGAATGCACCTATCTATACTCTGGAAGTTTTCATGAAGAAAGGTACAAACATCGAAAAGGTGAGAGACACAATTCTGCAGGGTACTGGTACAA
>JBAWET010000164.1:0-3560 GCA_049591355.1 Nitrososphaeraceae archaeon | reverse complement strand
ATACAAAAGTATACACGGCCAATTCTGAATAGCCTGATTTGTAGAATACGTAACCGAAAATCTAAAACCCAGTAATTATTCTTTCTAGTCATCAACTGATCCGCAAATCAAAGAACAGTTAATGGTTATCCAACAAAATAGGCGTAGTACCAAAAGTTACAGGACCATAAAATATTACGAGTACTACTATATTCAAGTTTACCCTTCATTGTACTCTAATTAGTATGATCATTTCGAACAGGTAGGATTTACCTGCTAGTATTCTGTATTATCAGTAGGGCCTCTCTTTTTGTCATCTTCATAACATCTTTATGCAATTCTATCGCTTCTTCACCGTATGCCGGTATTCCATACCGACTCCCATCTTGACAAGTCACTTCAACGAAAAAGTAGGGTATTCCATTTGTGAGGACCGAAACAACTCCTGACGACCTAGTTATACTGCCACCGTAAAGTCGTAATAGGACTAATTGTTTTAGAGCGTCAGTACTATCGTTATAAGCCACTGAACTTCATCTCCGTCTTTCCTTTACTTTGAGAATCACGATTTAGGGATAATTTCGCTGACATTTTCTTTGCTAATTTCCGAGTTCCTACTTCAAGCGCTGCATATGTTGGTACAAACCCCAGTGCCATCCATCCGATCAATTCAACTAATTCCATGGAATTCTGATTATACTGCTCAAAAGATAAGGTATTGTCAGCAGCGTTTTTGATAAATCATAAATTGGCATGAAATCAAAAAAAGAATTATGCCAAGAGTTGGAGTTAATGTTGTAATAGAATATTGGAGAAACACCTAAAGCACATAGAAACCAAGGACTATTGAGTTAATATGATGAGGTGAGCGGATTGCAATTGCATGCCAGCGGAATGTAATATAAGCCCATCTGCGAAAGAATGTCCTAATTGTAGTTTGCAAGAATGTTGTTGCTGGTTTACGATTAATAATTAATCCAAGTTCGTGGACCAAGTAAAGAAGAATTATCAAAGGTACCTGCTTTGCCATATAAAGACTTTGAGCTAGTAGACCCAAGCAGACAACATTGTAATACAGTCGAAAACGAAAAATCAAGTATTCTACTCTACGTTCCGTCTTCTTCAAACTTGTACGCGGTACTAGAATATCCTCTTCCCCGTACTATTATGTGAACTAAGAAGGAATCTTTCTAACCATTTGAATCTTTAAAAGTATTGTTTGGCCAATTAATTCTGTTTATTTTTACCCATTAGTATTTGCCGTTTAAATTCTGAGGTCATTATTATGTTAGCAATTTGTCTGTATCCAGAATTAAAAAAACGCAAGATTACATGCATCTTTAGCGTATAGTATTTTCTACTATTTTTGATAGAAAATACAAACATCTTTCCGTTGAGAGAATGGCACCTCAAACAGATGTAACAGACTATTTTAAAATACATAAAGGGTTTACCCGAAGACGCTCCTCGGTCCGAGAAAAAACTATACAATAAGTACGGAAGAATAATAAATGTATGTAAGAGTATAGAATTTTATAATAAGAATGGGAGGCACTTATGCTCTAATTTTCGTAGAGTGGAGTTCATTCCGGTCACCATCTCATGTATATAAAAGTTGAGCCATAAATCAATCCGGGCTAAAATGAAAAAGATCCCAAATTAATCAGACCTATCTGATTATTTTTAACCCGAAATCCTCAAGTGCCTGGAAATCATTGTCAAAGGTGTACAAAGTTGCCCCTTTGTTGATAACTGTTGAAGCTATCATGATGCCAGTTCTTTTAATTTTTTTGCCCTTTTTCTCCAAGCTAAGCTCCAGTCTGGCGGCTTGTTGAGCATCTTCGTTACTAAATTCATAAACATGAAATGAGAATAAATGATGAAATGGTTTTGTATACTTCATTAGACCATAGAGTGCTTCATACATTGTTATTGACGTGATGGCAACATTGTCGTCACTTGATATTATTTTTTGATATATTTGATCACCTTTCTCAGATCGCTTATCCGAAATTTCTATCAGTACATCTGTATCGATTATTATCAAATTCTGCGTTCACTTCTTTTCGAAGCAATATCTTCAATAATTTTCTCTTTGACATTCTTATCAAATTCTAATGAACCTCTTAGTTTCTTCAATGCACCAATGCCACCATGCAGGTTCTCCTCTACAAGCCTTTCAAATAAATCACTAAAACTCTCATCTTTTCCTTTCTGAGCAATCAGTTTTTTGTATACGTCGTCCTTAATGGTTATTGTCTTCACCATCTCGTTCTAGACATACTATGTTTAAACTGTATTTAAACACATTTTCTTTTCAATGATTTCCTCTATTATTTTTGTAGTCAATAAATATCATCCTAATGTAGTAGGTTATGCCTCGCTGCACTTTAAGGTGACAGTAGATGGAATTGATGGACTGGTACATACCATAAAGTAACACTCTACCCGAGATATTCCAAATACCAATATGATGGATTTTAGATTTATGTGGATTGTAATGCTAGGGCCCAAGGAGTTTGTGAAAGATATTTCTCAGGCCATTGGATTTCCAATTCTTTCCACGAGATCCCTGAGTCGGCAGAGCAAAATACGCCACGGTTATTGACGGCATAGAATTCTCCACCAATCTTTGGATTTGAGACAAGAACTGAAATTGTTGTTCCAATTGTTTCGGGAAGACCGTTTGAAATAGCCTTCCACTTCTTACCATCATCGTCTCTTCTATATATGAAAGATTTGGCATTTTCAGCTGAGTACGCCTTACTAGGGCCCATAGACGCAGATACAATCACAATTTGAGGATCATCATAATCGACGGCAAGTCCAAAAATGTATTGATACATCAAGCCTTCCACTGGTCTTCTCCACGACTCTCCATAATCAAAGCTTTCAAAGTATCCGTCACCCGCTGAAGAATAAAGACGCTTGGGCGCTTTTGGGTGTGTAACTAAAGTATGAGTACGGGCCTTGTTCAACTCTATCTATCCAAGTTTTACCTCCATCGTGACTTTGAACAAGAGCTCCTGCTTCTATAGCAGCGAAAACATAGTCCGGGTTATTTGCATCAGGTTCAATCCAACGAATATGATGAGTCCAAGGCTTAGGAGGAAAGCTCCATGACTTAGATGAAGGTAACTTGTTCAGTGCCTCCATTCTCTCCCAAGAGTCGCCTCCATCATTTGAAATATAAAGTGCAGTTGGGTCGGTTCCAGCATATACTTTTTTGAACTTATTTCCACTATTCAGGGGACTAACTGCAACAGACATGATGTTTGGACTGGTGATAATATCTTTTCCAATATTACTCCAAGTCTGGCCACCATCATCGGTTTTCCACAGGCCGTTACCAAAAGTACCACAGTATGCACGATCTCGATTTAGAGGATCGAATGCTACACTTTGTGGATTAGTTCCTTTCAAAGTCTCGTGATCCTTCCAACCCTTACTCGTAGACTTTAGGATGAGGACGAGATCCTCCATTCCTATCATAAGAGTCGTCATTACTTACAACTGACACGACATAACTTATATCTTTAACATTTAGTATGCAACAGGTTAAGAACACGTTAAAAGAAAGA
>JBAWET010000163.1:0-1518 GCA_049591355.1 Nitrososphaeraceae archaeon | reverse complement strand
ACACAAATTCGATAATTTCAGAGTCTGCTTCATTACTAAATGAACCAAATATTTCTACGTCCCATTGGTGAAAGTATCTGTATCTGCCGAACTGAGGTTCATCATACCTCCATACCCCGCCAAAGGATGCGAGTTTGGTAGGCATCTTCAATTCTCTTCTTTGTGAAACGAATCGAGAGAGCCCAACCGTTAGATCGAATCTAAGTCCTATCATGCGTCCGCCCTTGTCAGTAAAGCTATAGGTTTCATTGCTAATCGAGGGCCCACTTTTAGCTTCGAGCGTAGAAAGCAACTCTAAAGGAGACGGTTCCATAAAGGTGAAATTAAATCTCTGGGCGGAATCTACAAATTTTTGCCTCATCAGCTCGATGTATTTTGATTCTTCAAATTCTATGTCTCTCATTCCACGAGGGAGCTCAATCTTCACAATTGTGAGGACATACGGTTCTCATTTAGATTTTGCGATTAATTATATTATCATTCCAGTAAGCTTGCTTCTGTGGGTGGAGGGTTTAGATATCTAGAACACGTTACCGATGCCTACGTAGAGGCATATGGTCATTCGATGGCCGAGGCCTTCGATTATTCAGCCAGAGGTCTTGTAAATTTGATGTTCGATATAGATAACGTCAATGGAGAGATCCCAATCGAGATAAAGGTAGAGGGCGACGATATAAGTCACCTGCTGTATGATTGGTTAGAGAAAGTACTTTTGATCGTTCTAGTTGAGGGACTTGTAATGTCAAAATTTGCGGTATCAATCTCTCTAAAATCGACTTACAAGTTGGAGGCACGTTCTATGGCCGACTCTGTGGATTTAATAAAACATAATTACAAAACAGAGATCAAAGGAATAACATATCACGCAATGGAACTAATTCAAAAAGATAATTTGGTAAAGATACGCTATATTGCAGATTTGTAAATTTATTTACCATTCATCCCACAAATAGCAGAGAATAGCCTACATTGTCATTCGTTATGCGAGAAAGTTTATTCCAAATATTCCATGGGATATCATATGTTTTTGGAAGACCTAGGTTAAATCTAAAGGGTTTTCTTACAAGATTTAAATATCAAATATAACTCATATTGAATATTATGAGTTCCCATACTAGCAGTAATCCTCCACTGATAGAGTTGTCAGAAAAAAATTTCGATGAAGTTGTTAGTTCTGACAAGCCGGTATTAGTAGATTTCTGGGCTACATGGTGCGGACCGTGTCAATTTATGTTACCTATTTTTGATAAATTGGCGAAAAAATACGGTGATAAAGTTTCTTTTGGTAGGTTGAATGTAGATGATAACCAGGGAATTGCGATGAGGTTCGACGTTTATGCAATACCAACATTCATCGTATTCATGAACGGGAAAGCCGTAGACAAGGCAGTTGGTGCAGTGGGTGAAAAAGGACTTGAGGGTTTATTGGAAAAGTATCAATAGGATTATTCAATAATCATTATTTTCCAATTAAATGTACCCGAACGACGGATCGGCTTCGCGTTTTTTGGATAGAAT
>JBAWET010000162.1:0-2049 GCA_049591355.1 Nitrososphaeraceae archaeon | reverse complement strand
ATCTGTTACTTTTCCGTTTCTCGCATCTATGCCGCTCCATTTTGAACCCTTCATCTGCTTAGAACGTAATTCTGTTAGAGTGTCGATTGGGTCCATTCCCGCATTCTCTGCCAAACGGAGTGGAATTACCTCGAGTGATTCAGCAAATTTTTCCGCTGCTAACTGTTCCCTGCCTGATAAGCTACTTGACCATTCTCTTAATTTCCCTGCTGTATATGATTCTGGAGAGCCTCCCCCTGCGACAATGGCTGGTTTTTCTAGCACGTCCTTGGTAACCATCAGTGCATCATGAATAGACCGCTCAGCTTCATCTACAACTCTTTGTGCACCTCCCCTGATTAGGATTGTCACGGATTTCGGATGTCGGCAACCTTCCACGAAGACCCATTTATCGGTTTCAACCTTTCTTTCTTCAACCAAGTCAGCCAAACCCAGATCCTTAGAACTTAAGTCATCAAGATTACTGACTATACGCGCACCTGTTGCTCTCGAGAGTTTTGTCATATCACTTTCTTTAACCCTACGAACGGCTAAAATGTTGGCCTTAGCCATATAGTGCTGAGCTATGTCGTCTATTCCTTTTTGACATATAACCACGTTTGCACCTGATTTGGTAATTTTGTCTACCATAGTCATCAGCATCTTGTTCTCTTCTTCCAGGAACATCTTCATTTGGTCAGGTGAACTTATGTTAATCTTTGCATCAAACTCAGTTTTTTCTATTTCTAAGGCAGAGTTTATCAGAGCAATTTTTGCTTTTTCGACTTTCTTTGGCATCCCACCATGGACAACCTCCTTGTCCAATACAATTCCTTTAATTAACTTTGTATCCCTCAATGAGCCTCCAGCTTTTTTTTCTACTTTAACATCCTCTATGTCTACCTTATATTTACTGTCAAATTTTTCCGATACCTGAAGAGCTGCATTAACCACTATTTCGGCAAGCTCGTTCGATTCTTTTGAAACAAACTTTGTTTGCATCGAAGTCCTTGCAATCCTAACTAATTGTGATTTGTCTCCAGCGTCAATCTTTTGTGCTAGGTTGTTAAGTATTTCAATCGCTTTGATCGCACTTTTTCTATAACCGTCAACTATTATGGTTGGATGAACATCTTTACTAATCAGTTCTTCAGCCTTTTCTATCAATGCCCCAGCGAGAATCACCACTGATGTCGTACCGTCTCCTACCTCATTATCAGTTGCCTTGCTTATCTCAACCATCATTTTGGCAGCCGGATGCTGAACGTCAATTTCTTTGAGGATTGTTGCCCCGTCATTTGTTATCGTCACATCTCCTAGGCTATCCACTAACATCTTATCCATTCCACGAGGACCTAAGGAGCTCGCTACTACCTCTGCGATCAATTTTGCAGCGGTAATATTATTTTTCTGTGCATCTCGACCTTTAGTTTGGGTCGCACCTTCCTTTAATATTAATACTGGTACACCGCCAGCAGAACCTTGTTGTATTGACATTTTTCACTTTTCTCCTAAATTTTCGAAAATAAATGTAAAGTTTAGGTATTTTAAACTTGCTATTGGAACCTGTCTAACTCGGGATAGAAGTTAATATTTGGATGAAGTCACGAAAATAGGTGGTCATATTTTCCACTTGAAAGATCAGAATAGATCTCTTTTGCAGGTTTATCGTCTATTTTTATTCCGTTACTTACACAAGAGCCAATTATTTCTTTTGCTACCGACCTGACATCATTACCATAAGACACATCCATTTTCATCCTCGCTACCTTGACTATGCCTTCCATTGTTATATTTCCGACGTAATCTTTGCCTGAAGTACCCGACCCCTTAGTGATATTAGCCTCCTTTGCAATCAATGCCGTTGTTGGAGGAATTCCTACTTCAACGGTAAATTTCTTTGTTTCTGGATCTACATCCACCCTTACTGGTACTTTCATCCCATGAAAATCCATTGTTTTTTCGTTAATCGTATTCACAACCTGCAATACGTTTATGCCCATTGGACCCAATGCAGGACCCAGAGGTGGTCCTGCGCTTGCTTCTCCCCCACTAACTAGTGCAGAAATG
>JBAWET010000161.1:0-1707 GCA_049591355.1 Nitrososphaeraceae archaeon | reverse complement strand
AAATCAAGCACCCGGGTTGGGACTCGTACCCGTATGCACCAAATGTAATTTCATTTCTTATCAAGGCCAGTCATCGATAATCAGCCATTAATTCGCCATTTACTGACAACTACATCCATAGCTCCATCGTCTGCAAGCAGGTCTAGGTTAGTGAGGTTTCTAAATCCAATGTATCCTGCATGGTTATCCCCTATACCTGGGGGCTGACAAATGGGAGGAAAAATTAGAAGATTGCAAAAACCAAAATCCCAACCTTCACTTTTGATTTTACAATATTCATTGTTGTTATGGCATAGACCAAAAACATCAGCTTCAATCCCGTCGGCATCATGAATGGCCTTTATTTGGTCTGTAACGTCTATGTCTTCATAGTTTTTTGGGAATGTTATAGGATAGGGTAACTTCTGGTATCCACTTTGTCCGAGTGCGATATCTCCTTCAAAAAGAGGATAAATCAATTCAAAGACATTATCTTTAGGATTGTACAAGTTGTAAAATCGTACCACTTCTTCTTGTATAGCCCCTCCATAATCAGATTTTGGAGAGCCCCAATTTGTTTGATCTACAAGGATAACCCCCGGATTCATGGTTACTTCTTCATTATCTACGGCAGCTCCCAGTAAATCAACAGATGCCACTTTGAAATTACTATTATTCCATGTCGCATTTTTGTGCAAACTATCTAGACTACTAAGAATTATCCTAGCCCCCATTGAATGCCCAATTAGTCTAATTTTTATATCTTTACCATGGTGTTTTTTACAATTATCCATCAGAGCTACAACATAGTCTGCAAGCTTAGGTCCATTCCATTTAGCTAAGAATTGGGCAGCATTCCATTCTGTGTCTGAATCCCAGCTAAAACCAACAAGAGGGTGAGCGTAATTATTTTTCTCTAAAGACATCTTTACTCTATCCAATCTCTCTTTAGCTTCAGTCTCATTTAGTCCCCATCCATGAATAAAAATTGCGACTTCCTCAGGACACGTATTACTCAAATTTCTGATATCTAAAAGTGGATATGCGTCACGATATCCAGTACCATTCACACCTTGAGCATTAAATAAATTTCCTCTGGTGGTAATTTCATACACAGGAATCCCTGTTTGAGTTGTATTCGATACTGTAGCGCTGACTATTCCAACCTGCGTATTTACAATTAACAATAAAATCGAAGCCACAGAAAAAATCAGAATCGAAATTAGATATTTCTGGTCACAAGTTGTAAAATGAATCATGTCTCTCATTTATCTACAGTTTTAAGCCAAACTAGAAGTTTTAGCAATGCGTCTCCAGGGATATCTTTCTCCCTTCTTAACAATAATCCTACCCATTTGATATGATATCTCTAACATTCCCAGAGTCGGCAGAAATCCCACCTGCTTGTCTCTAACTTCAAGTATCAATCCTTCGACATAATGTAAAATGTGGCCTAAATAGCTGCTTGAAAAAAGGTCACTTTTATAATTCCATTTCCAATTTGTATCATAATTTCTGGTCTCTATCCTTTTTTGCTCATAATAGTAGTGCAACAGCTTTCTGATGACTTCTTGTACTTGGGTGTTATTTGAATTTCTATTCTAACACTTTTGGTCTCGGTCGTAGCTGTGCTTGTCGATTAATTCGATGCGCACTGCGTAGTAACCTTCGTCTGTTGATTCGTATGTTATTTCGATAGGAATCTTGTGCTTTCCGCATAATTTCTCA
>JBAWET010000160.1:0-3947 GCA_049591355.1 Nitrososphaeraceae archaeon | reverse complement strand
GATACTCTACAACCTGCTATGTCGTCGCCTGGTGGACCTTGTTTAAATTCTGCATTACAACTAGGTATAGGTGGGCCTGGTCTAAAGTCATTTGGATTACCAATTTTAACTGGAGTAGTTTGTGCGCTAGCGACGGATAAGGACAATATTATCACCGCGCCCATTACTATCGATAGTATCATGAATATTTCCAGAAATGCAGTTTGTCTTGGACGCATGTGTTATAGTCCCATGTTGGATATTTTATAAGCATACCGGCAAATCATAAAGATGAATGTCCATTGTTGGGAAGAAGTTTTCTTGTTTATCGTGAGTGTCGTGAGACAAGTTAGACACCTTTGTGTAATTCAAGATCCATGCTTGTAATTGCAATAATTATTATACTGATAATAAGAATGAAATTGCATATTGATTCTGCATCGTGCGTAAGGGAAATTGATTGATGCGATCAATCTCCCGTTTATTAGATAAAATACTCTGGGGGCCTTAGTCTGCTAGACGCAAAGACCCACCAAAGTGGCACCCTTCTTGGCAGAAGATAGTACCTGGCTATAGTAACTAACACATTATATTTAAGTCCATGGCCCAAAAACCCACAATCACATCGCTTAACGGTTTTTATCAATTAATATGTCTTAAGAAAGCAAAATTAAAAGTGGTTTTTTGGTATATTCTCGCGATAAATGGAGCTTTTGTCCTTCAATGGGCTCTTAACTTAATTGGATTAGTGCTTGTGGGCGGAGGTTATTGATTTAATTTACAAACGGACATTAGCGTCTCAGAAAAATGATACATCAAATTGTTTACAAAGGTGCGATCTTATGGATGGTATCTTTATTTATGTTGTTTGTGACAATGTAATTTATGGGCGATGAGGAGGAATATCTGTTAGGAAGGATAATCAACAAGCCGCCGAGGCTCAAGAGAAAAAAGGAAAAAACGTACTAAGAATAAAAGTTAGTTGTCGTAGCGGCCAGACGTCTTTCTTGTAGTGTGAGATAATGATAAAGATACCCGCCTGCCATCTTATCTTGTGCAACATTTGATTCTAGATAGTGCGTTAGGCATTTGTTTTTTTATTTTAGATAAAGTATATCCGCTGATAGAGGAAGCCATAATTTTTAATAATCCTGGCTGGTATGGGCATCATCAAGACGAATGTCCAAAAAAAGAGAGGTTGTTCTAAGATGCTTGGATCATTACATAAATTATCTTCTGGAAAAACAGAGAGAAAATAAAAAACGGGGTTTTCCCGGTATAATAAATGAAGATATAGAGAAGAAAATTGAAGGTTTGAACGCTCTAAAACAGACCTGGAATCCACCCTCAGAAGACAAAAAGATCGATATGAAGTATTACAAGTTATTGTCCGATTCACTAATAAATTATCGTCAAGAGTTATTGAAATCGATTGATCTAGCACAGGGTGATGTGCAAGGTCTAAAAGATCCCTTTTTTGAGACTGAACTAGAATTGAAACTCATTGAAGAAGTTAGACGAGATTATAATATGGAATAGGTTGTTTTAATCTAGTGTTCTAATGTTCTAACTTTGAATATTTGTATTTGCTCTATGATTTCTGGTATCTTGTGGCTTGGGACTTTTGGAAAGCATCAACTTTTGCATCAGGGTTCCTGAGAATGATAGCTATTGCCTCCTGGCTTTCTCGCAAAAGAGAAAGTTGGAGCAGAGTTTAGCCATTATTTTTTTTAGAAATACCACTTGAAGTTCAAGCAAATAATTATAACATGACCTAATCTAATCGATTGGTAACGACTCATAGAGATTCTCGTGATTATGAAAACAAAGAAAAAATCTAAAATCCCCAGATCTGTCAGAAAGTGACAGAAAAAGGAAATTTATTTTCCTCTAGTAGTTATATTTGGTTGGCTCTTTTAGACACTTCACAACCTCATATCCCTTCAATCCTTGGAGGTTGGCTCTATGCTCAACGCACTCGATGCATTCATCGCTTTTGTCTACAGAACTACACGCATTCTTTGCTTTACTCTCGCTGGCTTTTTTATGGTTATAAGTGAAACCTTTCATTTTTTCTCCTGCATCATAATGGGCGCCAGCAAAAACGCTAGTGACGGTGAATGCACTTACTAAAAGGGCGCAAACAAAAACCGAAGCTGCGATCGTTCCATTCTTCATTGCATTTTCATATTTCATTAATTTGTC
Source organism: Nitrososphaeraceae archaeon (assembly GCA_049591355.1). GTDB lineage: Archaea > Thermoproteota > Nitrososphaeria > Nitrososphaerales > Nitrososphaeraceae > TA-21. The sequence continues at coordinate 1,763 of JBAWET010000160.1, read as the reverse complement.
ACGCAAGAGTAATTTTATATAAACTAACTCAAGAAAATAATTATACGATATTTTTCGAAAGAGACTATAATATCTGATAAAATGGGTTGAAAATATAAAATTACTGTATCAAATAGACAAAAAAACCCAGCAAACTCTCTTACCAATCAAAGTCTCCGAGTTAGATTTTCGAGGTATAATGCTACTTCGTTAAGAGACACTAAAAAAAATTGGAGACTATTATGTAAACCAAGGCAATAACTCTTGTGAGAACTATGTAGTTTTGGAAATGCTATGCCCCCCGCAAATACTTCTAGATATTCGTAGCTATCTATTACTTGATTTATTTCTGGTTAGCCGTTATTGTTATTTATTACTGTAAATACACAGAATTTCAAACTATAAAAAGTTGGGATATTAACTTGAAGATTCGAATCCTTGATACTTGGAGCTGCAAAAACGGTATTGTTAAAGATAAATCTTGCGAGGACTAAAATGGAGGCAAAATATATCACCGGAGCATATCGGGATAAGAGAAACATAACGAAATGATCCATATCAAATAATCATAATTTGCATTCTATAATAAGGATTAACATCCATTCGGATTTGAGCCTGCCTTAAAAGAAGAACATCAAGCCAAACAGAATATCCAAAAACAGGCTGATGGATATAAACAGCGATGCGTTTCTGGTTTAGGTTTCCACAGTAATAAGTCATAAGCAGTGAGTCCTGCCGTTGTTGTTCCGTTAAGGGAAAATAAGATCCAATAACAAATGATGATCGACCACCTGTGTGTTGATTTGTGGTATCTTAAGTTATAGATCCTTTTTAAGGAAAATGATTTCTTCGATGTAGAAAATATTTGGATGTGGAAAATATCAAGCAACAAATGGACAAGGGAAGCCGGTATAAACTAAAAGAGATAAGGATCCCATTTGATTATTTTTTTCATATGAATAAATCAAAAAAAAGGTTGTCTATGATAAGCGTTGACATAGTTCTTTCTATCATTATTCAGGTTTTTCGCGTTTCAGAGTTTTAACATTTTCTGCAACATTGTCTTGTGCTATCGTATTATTATCGGAAACATCAAGTGAATCTCTTTCAATTTTTTTTGTAAAATTCATACATGCTCTAGCCAAGTCATTTGAGCTTTCTCTCGCTTGGTCTACTGTTTTCTTGAACGCGTCCATATTGGTCAACATGCTAATGTTTACTAACTGGGTGGTCCGGAGGGTATTGCCTGCAAAACTGCTGACTATATTTGTATATGATTCAATCATTCTGCGTGGTGATATCCACCAGCCATTCCCGAAAAAGCCGTAGATGTTTTCCCAATAAGGTAGCAATAAAGACTGCATTGAATTAATAATTTGCTTCTGGATATTAATGTAATTGTCAGCAACCTCATAGGAGGACTGAATAATTTGTTCTTGATAAGATCGCATAGTCTCGGTATATCGAGGTATTTCTCTCCTTGCCTCTTCAGCTGCGTTTACAATGTTTTCTTTCGCTTCGTCCAATACACTAGTGGCATCTGTTGGCAGCGTTGTTATTGATTTGTCTCCTCCTGTCTGTTGACCTTCTTTTTCTTCTCTTAATTTACTCGATACATTAGTCGATGATTCGGGGCTCGCTCCACTGTTACCTTTCTTTGATTTACCGTGATTCCCTTTCATCAGCGGTTATACAGCATCAATAAATAAAAAGATGTTGTGTATATTTGATTGGCTATTAACGTAATGCTTACAAGGTTTCAAGTTCTATGCCTGATATTAGTT
>JBAWET010000159.1:0-2273 GCA_049591355.1 Nitrososphaeraceae archaeon | reverse complement strand
AATTAGGCTCAATTATTAGCTCGGCGTTCTGAATCCCACTGTTGCATTTTCTTTGATCCTTGGTCTAATGTCTCTTCGTAACCATCTTTTATTAACTGACTTATCGTAGTATCAGAGAAATCAAAGGTCTTATTTGAAATAGTATGTACATCATTCTTGCGTTCTATTCTAAATACTAAATCCATGCGAACCATATCTTCTACTAGATCGTGGTACGTTCCGGGCTTCCCAGTCAAAAAATTCCTAGTCAGCGCTTGCTCTTTGAAGATTTCGTCTAATGAAGCCTTAGCAACGCCGTTCGCTTGGGCCAATTTAACTAGGCGTTCAATTATATCGAGGTAATCGGTAAGCATCGTTACCATCCTTTCATCAAACAAGGTCCTGTCGTGATACGTCAGGTCATTTTTTCTGTCTATAAGTGCGTCATAGTTACTAGGTAGAGTATCCTGTCTAATAGGGTGTACATTTACTATGGCAGCCCGTAGAAGAGGAGGATTGGATTTTCTGACATAATGCCAGTACCTGCGGTGTTCAAGTACTGTATCTCTGAGGGGAGTATTGGCGATAATGCCTCCATCCCAAAAGCAGCGTCTGTTCTCGATAACAGCATTATTTTTATGTGCTACTTTTTCATCTTCATTTTCAATTTTACGTTGGCTAGTATGATGTTCAACTAGTAGCCTCGTATAATCGTAATTTACAGGCACAGAACCGCTTGCAAGGACGAAATCGACTTCTATCCCTCTATCGTATCTAATTACATATTCATAATCTTCATGCTTATTGGCTCCGCTCGCAAATTCAGGACCATACTGTCCATATTCAGTTTTTCTTGTCCCATCAGCCTTTTCATAACTATCAAATACGACAGGGACGCCTTCTAGCACATCCAGAGCAACCAAAAGTAACCTAGGTTCTTTTTCTTGGTAACTTGTTACTATCGGAAAGTTTGCAAATTTCTCAAGGCTTCTTTTTAATGGTTCGTTGCTATAAAGATACCGCGTATTAGAAGGATCTAAAAACCTGCTATCTTCTAATGTCTTAGAAGGACGGAACACATTCGGCACGCCCTCAAACATGAAGCGCTTTGTGCTGTAATATCTTCTAGCCGATTCACCTGTAGCTAAATTATTATTAAAGTGGTGCCAATAATCCCACCATTCATTAAAGCCTGGCGTCTTATCAATTAGGGAGTCCGTACCCATATACTCCCAAAACTCAATTAGTCTTTCCGCAGATCCATGCCAAGATTTGTTTTCTTTTACATAACTGATTAGCACAGCTGCATTCATTGAACCTATGGAAGTGCCTGCTACAATGTCGAATAAATTATGATCCTCTCTGCCTATTTTCTTGTCTCTTTCTGATAGCAATTCATAAAACGCCCTATAAGCACCAGCTTCATAGGCGCCTAGTGAGCCACCTCCTTGGAATATCAACGCTCTGTGAAAGTCGTTCGTATCTTTCATGTCTCTGAATTATGAATGGATGGAAGGGTTATATTATCAGTACTCTTTTTCTTTTAACTGCTTGTTATGCCCTTAGATGAGACGACTATTGGCATCAGGACTTTAGGGAATAGCCATAGGGATGTTTAATTTGTTGTTTTGTGGAATATAGATATCTCTCTGATATGGTCTCGTTTGTCAGGTCAAATAAGGCCTTGGTAATTTCTTGTTCTGTTCTTCTTAATGGATGACATCGGGATTATGTTCTCTTTGATTACGGGTGTACTTGGACATGCTTGTATATGCAGTCTTTAGGCAAATAAAGCTTCATTCTATTTAATTTATTTGCTCGACTTTTATCCTAATTATTCTACAGGAGCATTCGTGGGCGTAGTTATCTATGCTTCCTTTCCTTCATTAAACATTTCCTGAACATATTTGTGAGCTGTAGCCTTGTTTTCTGTTGAAGACATGTAGCTTTACAATGCTATGTTACCATTAGAGATTTCTATTGAAAATAAAAAATATCATGTAGTACGCAGAATAGTACGCACAATATATAGATGAACCTTACCTCTGTTTACGTTACTAAGGACGAAACTAATGGATAATATACCACACATGTGGCCGTTTCAGCTAATGCATCAAAAAAAGGGAATCGATATATCTTATAATTGGGCTATTAGTGAAGCCTTCATTTTCTGAAATTCTTCCTCACTCAAGATGCCTTGCTGTTTTAGATCCGCTAATTTCTTCAGCTTTGCCATAGGATCTTCGGCTGACTGCTGAGGCTGTGGTGGTGCACGTGCTTGTGATGATCTTAAC
>JBAWET010000158.1:0-2109 GCA_049591355.1 Nitrososphaeraceae archaeon | reverse complement strand
GAGGTTATTTTATCAATTGATAAATTCAAAAAATCGTCAACTGCTATATTTTTACGCCTCATAGACATACGAACAGCTCTAATTATATCTCCAAAAATAGGAACAGTTCTTATGCGATCGTTGAATTCTTCTGATATTGCACTTACAAGTTCGTCATCGTAAATTTTCTTTTTTTCTGGGGGCTTGCCCATTAACAACCTTTTAACAATGGTTGACTGCCTACTTTTTTCCAAAATGGATGATTCTAAATGTTGAAAATCTGAAATGTTCTTTTCTCTTTTCTCTAGAGATTGTTCGTAATGGTTTGGTTTTGAAAATACCTCAAAAGCTGCAGTCAAATATACTCCAGTATTTCAATTGAAGGATAAATATGATTGGGATGGACATGTTTCACTCAATTTACGAAATACAGTGCTTCGATGACTGAATACTAGTCCGACTCGGAAGACAGAGACCATATTGAATTAGTAAAAACGTACCAATTCTCGGTAGACAATTTGGAAACAATAATACTCAGATGGGATCGTGTTGGCTTCGCCCGTGAGAAAATTGCGCCAGTACGGGAAGGGTTTATTGTGTCTGAAAGAGGGACTATCGTACTAATTTGGTAATTACCACTTGTCCAAATCACCTTTAAGACTAGCAGGACTAACAGAGACGATAGTTATATTAAATATTAATCATATCAACTTAGCTTTAGTAACTCCTTTATGTGATGGACTGTCTTATTCTAGAGGTTAGCTATGGAAATGTCCCAGAACACATGCGGATTATGTGGGAAGACCATAGAAAAACCTGAAAAATCGGCGTATAAAGAAGTCATCAACGGTATGCGATTTGCTTTTGATTCTCAATCTTGTCTGGAAATGTTCAGAAAGTTCCAGATTGTCTATGGTGACACCTTTGTAGCCCAACATGCGCTCAAGACTTGAGAAATCGGTTCTAGCTGTATTTACGTGTAATACATTGCCGCTGCAGCCTTGTGGTTCAACATAACGAATCAGTCCTTTTTGAATTTCTTACAAGACAATGTTCTAATAGCTAGTCTTGCTTGAAGCATATTGTGAGCGAGTCAGAGTCGTTCTTTGACGAAGCTGAGGAGATATTTCGTCAACTCGCGAATTCTCACAGACTACAAATAATGTCCTCTCTGCATACCCGGAACGGAAAGATGTCAACAATATCCAAAGAGATGAAAGCCAGAATGCAGGATGTAAAGCGAAACCTAGATAACCTTCTAAATGAAGGCCTGGTGGAAAGAGACTCTCATGGAGTATTTTCACTAACAACATTTGGAAGTACGATAGTCAGACAGATTCCATCGATGGATTTTCTCTCAAAGAACAAGGAGTACTTTTCTAATCATAATTTCGGAGAAATCCCAGAGAAATTTATCCACAGAATAGGCGAGTTGAATCAAAGTAAATTTATCAAAGGATATGTCACAATAATCGAATGCATCAAAGAGATGTACAAACAATCTGAAGAATATATTTATGGCATGCTACCTGAGGTATCGCTAGAACTTGTAGAGGCAGTAATTTCCAAAATAAAGACTCGCAGTATCAAATTTAATTACATTCTACCTGAAAAGGCAATAGTTCCTAAAGTTAGTTATGAATTAGTAAAGGACAGCAGTTATATCGCATTATTGCACCGAGGTCTTATAACCGGAAGGATGGTAAAGAAGATAAGTGCAGCAGTTGTCGTTACCGATAAACAGGCCGCTATCATGTTTCCCCATGTTGACGGCGAAACTGACATTCGAACTATGTTTTATAACGGCGATATTGACTCTGACGATGGCCGTTTTCATGAATGGTGTCTGGACTTTTTTAAACACAACTGGGAAAATTCACAGCATTATAACAAAGGTAAACTGATAGAAGTGTAGTGTTGATCATGCCGACTTCCAGTGATAGGACGGACTTGTCGCCCCAAAAAGATGTCTTGAGCTCGATAATATGCTCGTTTGAAAATAATTTTCTGAAATAATGGGTTTAACACACCTCCACCCATTTTCGCTCAAACCAAATGTATTTTTTAAGAATAAAGAAAATGGTTCGCTAAGTGGTCTTGAATCACTACTTTGTCTGGTTTCTCAAATAG
>JBAWET010000157.1:0-1684 GCA_049591355.1 Nitrososphaeraceae archaeon | reverse complement strand
CAGTAGGCTAATCGTAATCGTAATCGTACAACAAGCAGAAATAGTATTAGAATTAGTAATAATAGCATCATTAAAAGCAGCAGAGCACCAACATCAGTAATAACCATGGCACTACGATAGCAATACTGCAAGAGTATCTCTCTTCAACCGGTTAGAATTTTTATAAATCTCGATTGAGAAATCTTAACCAGTACAGTTATTGGGAGCTAGCAGTGAACCAAAAACACGAGTAATGAAGAACAGTAGTGTTTTTTAACAACACATCGGTGACTTGATAAATCCTGTCAATGCAGCAAACTGGTAGATAATTTCTATTCAAGATGATAAGCTTTAATGAAATGCTTATAAAGAGTCCTCATCTAAGCGTTCCTAAACTAATTGTTCAAGATGCTTCTAAAAGGAGAACACTTACAAGATGATAAATTTTGATTCCGTCATAGGGCAGCTCGGATTTACACCAACGTATACTACCCATCCAGTATTTGGCGACGTATTCACTGCCATGATTGTAGCAGCACTTATTGCCATAGGCTTGAACTTTGCATTTTCTATGTTGAGGAAAAAAACTACAGATATTCAAAAGATGAATGCTGTAATGAAAGAAACAACCGAATGGCGAAAACAGTATATGGCGGCCGTCAAGAAACAGGACAAACCCAGAATCGAGGAACTACGAAAGAAACAAGCATACGTGAACAAGATGAGTATGGAACTCCAGCAACAACAGATGAGACCAATGTTAATCTACATGATCCCTTCATTTTTGCTATGGATATTTGTATTTCCGACAGTATTTGGCCAGATTGTAGCAGTTTCTCCTCTCGTAATTCCGTGGATAATGTGCAGTGATGAAAATGTCCATAATGACAACCTGCCGCTGCCGACAAATCCATCTCAGCATAAAGGCCCATGCCGAATCCCTGGTCAAGTATATCTCTGGGGTTGGTTTTTAATTGTCAATTTTGCATTCAGCGGCATAATATCCAAAGTTACAAAAACTTCCATGCCAAGTTTTACCTAAATTGCGTCATATTACTTCAAGGAACAGCATTGATACGATATCATTCTTTACGAGTTTCAAAGTTATTGAACCAATTTTGTATAACTTGATAGCGTAGTTTCCTGTCACTAGTAGAGAGCAAATATTTACGGCAATTTGAATCTCCAGTTCAACTCTGTTGCTACTGATATACCTATTCTTGGAGCAGCCAATATTCTTCTTGGGATTTTACCATTCTCTATATGCAATGAGCATGCGGAATCGGTCAGATCCAAACCGTTATGCGATCTATCAATAAGAAGAGCCCTAGTCAGTTTACCTGGTCCATTAGCCAGATCCCCAATATTCTTTGAATTTCTATGTACCACCATCCTGTTTATGCCTTCTATTGGTAATATTGAACGTATCAATACCGCACCTGCATTCTTAGTTTTTGAGCGAGCGGACACATTCATGCAATGATACATGCCATAAATGAAGTATACGTATGACAAGCCACCTCTTTCAAACATTATTGAATTGCGTGGGGTGGACCCATGAAATGCATGACTTGCAGGATCGTCCTCTCCTCCGTATGCTTCAGTTTCCGTTATTATGCCTACAAGCCTTTCTTGATCTCCAGAATTCCCTGCCAGGAGCCTCACTAATTTTTTCCCGACAAGATCTCTTGCAACGACTGAAGTA
>JBAWET010000156.1:0-17324 GCA_049591355.1 Nitrososphaeraceae archaeon | reverse complement strand
ATACAGAACATGATACCATTTTTGAGATTCAAAAATGGACAAATGTCTTCAAATTAATCTAGCCAATAATCCCTTAGTCGGTTCATGTGTCGCTAGTCATAAGATTGCCAATATTCTTGCCCATCTCTCCAATTTTCAGAGTCTTCTTTAAGGTTCAATTTCACTTCTCATGTTTTAAGATGTTAACCTATAAAATTCATCCATTCCCCTTGCACAATTCCTTATTTGTCTTAGTATACTTCAGTTTCAATATCAGAAGGAAAGTATTGAGCGAAACACCAATGCTGTTAGCACCAGTAATTATCATATCTTCTTTCAGAGCTCCATAAAGTACCCACAATGAGAGTCCTGCGATTAATGAAATAATGAGCCATTTTGAGACATCATCTGTCTTCCTAGTTCGAAGAGACTTCCTAATCTGAGGCACCGTACTCCACAACGTAAAAAATGTGGCAAATATTCCAATAACAAAGATTAGATAATCGTTTAATATCATATGCTCTAGACTCGACTAACAGTATGGCCTTTATGGTGTTGTTTCAGTTTCGTTTACAAGGATCAATTTGTTGTTGAATTCCAACGCCAATGATTTTTGTTCTAATTTGACGCGAACTGCATTCGCATATTCTATAATATTTTTTTCATTTATGCGTGTTGTATGAACCTCTACTCGTGTATACTTGATAGGTTCGAATTTTCCTTCAAAGTATCCATCGAATTCTATTAATGACATACTCCCATACCGAGATGCTATTTCTCGTACAACGTCTAAGTATCCCTCCACTCTTGGTAAGTAAAATTTTATTGAATTTGGTAAGGCCTTGACCTCATATGTATTTGTGACCATCTGGAGATAGAATGGGAAACATAATATCTAATTGTTGTTCAAATTCTTTAATTTTTAGCATTAAGAATTATTTCTGTGGGGCCAACAAAATCGTTCTATTCGAGTTAATTTTGCAAGAGGAGAAATTTTTTACCGTCCCCAGCTTATTTTCCTAAATGGTTTTATCGCAACAAATGGAGCTTCTCCTTCACTCCAGGGTTCTTGTCTTACCCACTCAAATTTACGATAAAAAATATCATACATTTTTTTGAAATCTTTACCTCTTTCAATAAATTCCCCCGTTCCCTGAATAGCCACAGCTCTATTATTCGTAGAATCGTAAATATCAATTACAAGTGCCACATTCTTATTCTTTTTGAGATTTTTATATTTCCTCGTATTGTAATCTGTTGCAAAGAAGAACAAATTGTCTGTAAATATATAAGAAACAGGAACCACATGCGGAATATTACCAGGTGACACTGTCGCTACTCTACAGACTTCATTATTTAGAAGGAACTGTATTTCCTTATCAGAAAATTTGATATTATTGTTGTCTGCGTTATTGTCATTTGTCATAAAATAATAAGTAGGGTTAGTCATAAAAGATTTGCTCAATCACAGGTAAAGATGATGCTTTGAACTAGACAAGAAAGTTCCATTTCAATATGAATCAGAAGGAGCTGTCTCAACGTATACTATAAAGACTAACGAATATGTTAATAATTTTATAAGCGATAAATCTATCACCGATTTTAACGGGCCAAAGCTAGCCTCAATGCATCCTTTCTTCAGCACTTATTTATCGGTAGATTTGAGCACATCAGCTCTTTTACCCCAATCCAGCAACATTCCATAAGAATGTCGAGTGGCTATGTTGCGTATTATGTCAGACAATATTGCGATGATTTCTTCGTTTGGCATCAGAGTATTGTACAGCAGAGTTTCAGCTGTCAACGCCTGAATTAGTTCCTTCTGAGGCCTACTTAAATTCAATTGCTCAACTCCTCCGAACAGATCCTTTATCCAGCTGTTGACCTTAGGGGTTACGAAGTCCATGGCCTTGCTCAAATTTTCATCCGAATACATACTTCATCGATACCTTACAAAACTTGGAATAATAATCTTTTATATAAATAATTTGAGCTATTGTGCTATCGTGGATTGGCTCGCCTCATCTCACATCGTAGTCATGTCCAACACAATATCCAAGCTGATAGTTTATTCGGACATACTAGCTAAGCGCTGGAGTCTCTTCTTCCAATACAACTTCATGCGAACAGCCTCTTCAATAATCACAATTTTACTGTGTTGCACTACAACTTGGCTTCTCGAATTCCCTTTCTTGTAGAAATCTACTTCCAAGGTGGTTTTGTCGTCAATCCAAGTAGCCGTTATGGATTTATCTTGCCTAGCCTTTCTAATTTTGATATCATTCATATCTAGCCACCTAATACGCAGCTTATCATCAGCCCAATAATTATACACCTTGTCGATAGGACAATTTAGTACTTTACTGGCACTTACAGAATATCCGTCAGGTCTTTGATACCTGCTTCTCAATCCACTTTCTTGCTCATATGTTACCGTTATCATCTGACTCCACCAAGGTGATAAATTATAATTTTTGTATATGTAAGAAGCAATATCTTTATGAGTCAGCTCTTTCGCACCAGCATCATCTAGTATAGAAAACCATTCATTCCATGTTCTTTTGGTCTTTGACCTAACCGCGCTATCACTTATTCGCTTGGTAGCGACTTCACTCATAGTTTCGGGATTGCAATAGTTACTCTTACGCTTAATCTTTTGTGGTTCACAATTTTTGCAAAATTGGAGGCGGGCGGGATTATAATTCTTGCTGCAATGATTAATTAAATTGACGGAATTCTTAAATTTCCCATGAAAACAATGTCCTTAGAAAAGAACCAACCATTAATGACCTGATGGCACAGATTAAAGCTACGGGCTTTATTGTAAATAAGTATACTCCGCAATCAAAATATCCTCACCCAACTAACCAATTGGGCCCTTCGTCACGAGTCAAAATCTGCGCTTCCAAACCTTTAATTAGAATGAGACTAGACGTGAATATTACAATAATTGGCAGGAAGACCACCGCGCAGCCACGCCAATGATTTATCAGAAACTCCATCACCTGAACATACTCACCAACAACGGCTGGTCAGGACTTTAGGACTTGTAGATGTCATCATGATTGGCATAGCCGGCATGATTGGTGGGGCTATCTTTGTCCTTGTAGGTCCAGCTATCGGCCTTGCAGGGAGTGCCGTAATTGTCGCCTTTATTATTAACGGAATAATCACACTTTTTACGGCAATGGGTTATGCTGAGCTAGGATCAGCCATGCCAGAAGCAGGAGGGGGCTATCTTTGGGTTAGAGAAGGATTACCCAGACCCAATGCCTTTATAAGCGGATGGATGGCCTGGTTTGCTCATATCGTCGCAGGCAGCCTTTATGCCGTGGGCTATGGCTCATTTCAATTCAGTTTATTCAAGATGACCGGATTAATTGGAGACGAGCCTTTATTCGGTATTATTCCCTTTGATAAGCTATTTGCCGTCGTTGCTATTGTAGCGTTTGTATATATCAATGTTCGAGGGGCATCTGAGACAGGTAAGGTCGGAATAATAGTTACCCTAATTCAATTGGGAACAATTTTCGCATTAATATCTGCTGGTGTTATTTCTATGCAAGGTAATTCCAGTTGGTATTCTAATATAATAAACAATTATGCTCCTTTGGGAATAGGGGGAATAGTTGCTGCTATGGGATTGACATTTATTGCCTTTGAAGGATATGAAATAATCGTCCAGACTGGGGAGGAGGTAAAGAATCCAAAGAGGAATATACCTAGAGCAATTTTCATCTCCCTTATTCTTGTAGTAGTGTTATATTGTCTTGTAGCGTTCGTGTCTATAGGAGCGTTCACTTCTGTAGACACGAACGGACAACCAGCTTGGAAGTACATAGGAACGTATGGTGATTTAGGCATAATGAAAGCTGCTGAATCCTTCTTACCGTTTGGACCTCTCATAATCCTCAGTGGTGGTATCGTCTCTAGCTTGGCAGCTTTGAATGCAACTACATATTCCTCAGCAAGGGTAGCATTTGCTATGGGTAGACATTACAATTTACCACACCAATTGAGTCAAATTCATCCTAAATTCAAAACACCGTTCATCGCCACAATAACATCTGGGGTAATAATGATAGTCATGGCGTGTAGTTTGCCACTTACTGATATAGCTCTAGCTGCTGGTGTTATATTTTTGCTTCTGTTCACACAAGTAAACATATCTGTCATCACTATTAGGAGAATTTATGGAGATAAGCTTGATTATGGATTCAAGACGCCCCTCTTTCCAATTATTCCGATCATCGCAATATTTTTAAAGGTAGGGCTTGCAATTTACCTACTATTTATTCAGCCAATCAGTTGGGCTATTAGCGTACTCTGGATTTTGATAGGCTTTGGAATATATCGACTTTATACCTTCAAAAAAGAAATTGAACATTACGCACCAATCATTACCAGTGAAGGTGATATTACAAGGAAAGACTTTAGAATTTTAGTTCCATATACTCCAGAAAATCCCGATCGACTGACAAAGTATGCTATACGGATTGCAAAAGATAATGATGGAGAAATTAATATCCTTAGGGTCATCACCGTACCAAATCAGACGCCACTTTCTGCTGGTTCCGCATTCACAGAGTCTGCAGCAAGAGCTTTCGAACCATTAGAAAAAGCCATAGAAAAGGAGAGCATACTAAATCATTACCTCGTTAGAATTTCTCATGATGCTACTGAAGCCTTACTTTCCACGATTGAGGAGCAGCGAATTGACCTTTTGATAACAGAATTTGAAACATTCCGGAGAAATAAAGCGTTGCAGGCCCTTGTAACGTGTAAAGTGTTAGCTGTTTTGGCCGGCGGCACTAGCGATGAGGAGCTTGTTTTGGACGAATCTGATAAAAACAATGAACCAAAGTCCGAATCGGATAGACAAAAGAAAACTATGGTTGTTCTGTATGACGGGGGCGACCATTCAGATATTGTGCTAAAGACAGCAAGCTGGCTGGAGCATTCTGGAAGGTTTAAGGTCACTGTTTTGTCAATTAAGAAAAAAGAACAGGCAGCAGAAGAGAAACAAGAGAAGGAAGAACACACCCAGTATTTGGAACAGATTGGAGTAGAATTTACAGAAGTCTATATTTCCGAGGAGATAGAAAACAATCCGGAAGAGTATGCCGAGCTAATCGTGTCTTCAATCAATGCTTCTCAGCCAGATCTAGTCATAACCGGATTGACTGTTGGTAAATTCAGTGTATTGGATAATCCATATTTTGCCTCAATGTTGGATAGGCTCAACTGTCCGGCTATCGTTGCCAGAACTTTTATCATACCGGGTGTAAGTCGAATAAGAGCTGTTATGTTCTCCATTTTTCATAGAATATTAGAGATATTTGATAAAAAATAATTCTATAAAAGGTAACTATTTTTATACTAGCTTTGCAATTTGGCACACCAGTCTTTCTGTCACACGAGTTATAATCGACTGTTATGCGTTTTGCAGATACCTTTAATTTGATACGTATTCGATAAGTTTAGACGAAGTTAATTGATTTTAATATGAATGAATTTGAATTTTATGTTCGTATAGCATTCTATAACTTCGGAATCTTTCAGAGCATTTTTCACATCTCCATTTATTCCTGAGTGCTTCCTCACGTGTCAGATACGTTTCAACATTATTTCCGTACATTCCAGTCTTGTAATCAAAGCAAACCGCATTGAAATTGATTTTATATTTTTTTAACTTGTTTGCCATAACCTTATGAGGCATTCCATTTATTTAACAACAGTCTATATAGAGAAAAGAAGTCTATGTACGAAATAGCCAAGGCTTAATGTGTTGTCTTAATTACCCAAAATGACCTATCAGGAAGTACAATATTTGCACATAGAAAATTACAACTGGTTCTACACTGAAAAAAAGACCGCAAATCCTTCCTCTATGACATCCAATTAGGAAAATGTTGTAAGTGTCATAAGAATTTTGCAAAAGAAGTTTTGACAGTGGACCATATTAAACCAAAGTCTGTTGGAGGTAACAATAGTTTGGTAAATTTACAATTACACTGTTTTAAATGCCATAATCAAAAGTCAATTGTCGACAGGGTCATGATAAAGTATTCTATTTTAGCCAATTAGTAAATGTCTTGTAGAAATAACCTGAAAAAATTTTTTAAATGAAATTGCCATTAATGGAAAGACCGACAACTTTCAACACAGCTACTGGTATGGGGGTTAATTTCTCCATACCGGTATCAAATATAACTGGTAAGAGAGAGGATTCAATTTACAAAAATTCACTTTTCAATTACTGCTTGAGGGTAATCCTTTTCTCCACTTCTCAGCACAATCGATATCACAGAAGGCTATAAAGTCCGGAACGGTTGTTTGGGTTCATTGCGATTTGGTATCCTGGTATCCTGGTAAGATTATGTGGCGGAAGGTTTCAACATCACACACAGTGACAGAACAGCCACACTAACATTTAGATCGAGCTGCCGTTTCCTTAAATGAGGCGGTTGAGGTTATCGTGTAATGAAAAGTCTTGAAGGTAAAGTTGCTGTCATAACTGGTAGAATCAGTTGCTAGAACTGGTCGTCTGCATTAATGTCATTACAAATGATTCCCAAGCAGTAAAGAGTGGAATCCGATGTCAAATTACAATAATTAAAGGATGAAGAATTTATTCAGTTTACTTGTCTCCACACACCTCAACCTGTAGTTGATATATAAATCAAACTGTCACATTCACGTGTATGAGAATGGATATCCTGACATTCACTTGGGTTATCTTGAAACACGGAGAATATTATTTGCTCTTTCATCTCATCACACAGTCAACGTTTTACCTCCTATAAAAAAAGGATACAGGTACTAATTAGTTTCTATACTAAAGCTAACAATATTAAAGTATACTTCCGAGGTCTTCATGGCCTGATTAGTTTTATGATGCACCTATAAATAGAATGCTTATGCCATGATCAACGAAGCTGCCTCGATTCTGTTAGAACCGGTACACAATTTACATACACCAAACCAGCCCCCGATATCAACTTCCATTTTCTCTCGTGACAAGTATTTACCACACTCAAAGCAAAAGTAGTCCGAGCTGTGCTTCAACATAAAAATATGATTAACAAAGTAATTAACGGTTTAAGTATGCTGGGGGAGTTGGTAAAAAAACCGTATTTTGTGGACATTAAGTATAATTTCTAACGATCGAATTATCTCTCGTCCGATCAAAGGCCCCTCTTTCATCTCCATACATCTCAGTATGCAATTGCAAGGTGCCCTTCATTCAGGCCTGAATTTGATATGTTTATCGATAGTTTTGAAGACTTGATAGTGGTTGAATTAAAAAGTCCTTTATACTTTGAATGTCTACTATTTTCTCATGTGCCTCGAATTCGAAATACCAAATAAGGCGAAATACAAGAACAAGAATGAAATTGTTGAAGACAGAGAAATCGAGCCTGAGCTTGAAAAAGTAGAAGAACCTGTGACAGTTTCAGCAAGTTAAATCACTCTTTTATTTTTTGTTTTGTACATTATATTTGCCTCATGAATATCAATGACATCGAATTGTATCTGAGAACTCGAAAGAGACACTGTCCTGGCTTACTTCGGAATTGTCTTATTTTCAGATCCTGTTAGGCTCCTTGGAATGGAATCAATCTGTCCCGGTGCATTATCCATTTTTACGAAAGCTGACAGAATGAAGTATATTAGTAAAAGTATCTTTGAATTCATCCATCCGTCCATGCTGTGCGGCATATAGTATGATGTACGTTCCGCCTTGTTGCTTTGTAGTTATCATAACTCCATCAAATCCCTTATCGATTGGAGCATTTAGTCGATGAAGTTGGTCCGCACTCACAGATATAGAATATAAATGTCCTGAAGATCCGTCAGCTAAAGTAACATCTGACTCGTTATTTATTGTTGCATAGTGTGATATTATCCAAGAGAGCAGTCCCGTCTTTTGACCGAGGGGAAGTGCGAAGTTTGCCAATGAAGGTAAATTTACAACAATGAAGAATCCACTCAAATCATTATTGGTTGCAGTAAGGCCATTCAATCGCCAGTTCAATTTAGCAACCGTTTGTGAGACTATACCGCTATTCCAGTTATCGGGAGCTTGCATATTTATCATTAGATTGTTATTATTACTGTCAACAAGTTGTTCATTTCTTGCATCTGTTTTTTGTATGCCTTGTGATATTATAGAGACACTAAAAGTAGTTATAGAAAATAGGAAAAATATTATCAATAACCTTGAATATTTAGTGCTTCGTTTAGGAATTAACATTGTACATTTAAGAATTATTTATCCATATCATGTTTTAGCTTCGCAATCTCTTTCACACTATCTATTTGAATATTGTTACTACGAGTTATTAACCGCGAAAGTGTAGGATGAGTTTCGTATCCAAGCCTCAATGCTTCTTTACCTTTCCGAAGAATAGTGAATGTCAAGTGGTTGTCATTAAGGAATTGTGCAAATTTTTTTGCGGTTTTTAGCTTGGAAAATAATCCAATATTGTCAGCGTCATCTGCAAAATCGAAAAATGATGTATCACATTATCGCCTTTAAATTGCAACGAGAATGCTGGCTGGCCATCTGACTTAATCGTGACACTCCCTTTAGGCAATTTCAGAAGATTGACTAAATTCTTTACCGGGAAGATCTCTTCGGGAAAGTCGGTGGTCATTTGTTGTTACTAGATTTATTTCTGCGGACTGTCTTTTTCTTGTACTTCGCTAGATATCACTATCTTGCCATTTATGTTCCATTTAGCGCTTCCCAGTTCTTGGCCGTTAGGCCCAGTTGCCTTAGGTACATCAATCTCCAAGTTCTCAAATTGATAAGTGATAGAAACATCCTTGCCGGTTATCTTGTCGACTAGTTGCGCTAGCAATCCGGCCCATTCATTGGGATTCTCTTTTTGCGATTTGTCGCTCCTATCGCTATACTTATTTTTAGATGCGTTATGCTCCATTTCCATTCTAAACTCTATATGACATAATGATTAATAAACATCTTTGTACGACCTTCTGTTCCAGGTTGCACAGAGCCAAATTGATTTATCGTTTTGAATTAATACCTGTATCATAATCATTGACAATCCAATATGAAAAGTTGTAGCTGCAAAATTGTAATAACATGCAAACGATGAAGCCTACATTAGAGGCATTGCTAGTTGCAAATACGTTCTTTTTAGCGCTGAGAAGAAAGACGAAGTGATACGCAGTGTAAAAAAACATTACGATTATAAAGCAATACTTCATCCACTCGTGATTTGTTTGTATGTCTTAGAGTTTCCACATGGATGATAATTTTTTGCACATTACCGATTTTTCAATTTAGAAAATATTATATGAATAGATCATTCTTAATAATCACCGTAGTTATCGCTTAATTAACATGGCAATTCGAACTACATTTTCAGTTGGCGGCATTAATAATGAGTTCACTATTACTAAGCATGGGCTTTCAATTCAGGCAAAATTATGTGCTAGCTCAGAACAGTACAAACGCTACCACATCCTCAATAGACCGATTTAATATTAACCAAACCTCTAGTGATGGAAAAATTTTGCACAGAGGAATAATTACATCCGAACATGGCCAGCCTGAAAATTTAGATGTACAAAGAACTGTCATTTTGCCACATCGAAATGATGGAAAAGATTATT
Organism: Nitrososphaeraceae archaeon; assembly: GCA_049591355.1. Classification (GTDB taxonomy): domain Archaea; phylum Thermoproteota; class Nitrososphaeria; order Nitrososphaerales; family Nitrososphaeraceae; genus TA-21. The sequence continues at coordinate 7,700 of JBAWET010000156.1, read as the reverse complement.
CAGGTATTTTGTCTTTCACAGCAAGCAAACCAGTAGAGGTACTTTTAGGCCACAGAATGCCTATTGACGAACAAACATTCTCAAAAATCGATAGCAAGAGATTCGGAAGTCTATTTCTTGTTCATCTAATCCAGCTCAATGTTTCAGAGGTCTTCTCTGCACCAACCGTTATTGAACCTGCTTATGGCATTTCATCCCCATTTTATTCTGCATCAGTTCCTTTCGTAGGAAGTTCAGTTGTACTTCGAACCCTACATGGAGAACCATTTGTTGCAGTCTATGAAGTATCTGCTCAATTAGGCCAACCAGAAATAGTTATTGATATTGAAACGGCGAAGAACAATACAGGAACTGAATGAAGGAGCTTAATCTCCAATGAGTAGGCCCCCACTTTCTTTCGCTGTTAAATACCCGGGAATAAATAACATCTGATAAAGAATTTCATGAACAATTCGCTGAGTTATCAATACCTTAGTTAGTAACTAAAGTAATTTCAGGATTTAGACAATATTATTCACTGTGAATGTCCAGGTGCAGTTTGCATGAATTGAATGAAAAATGTGCAATACAACGAGAATTAACCAACAACAGACCTAAGACCCATTTTCTAGATAGTGGCCATCACAATTATTAAAGCTTTAAGACGTTCGATGTCTCAGTAGTCGAGTAGGAAAGTATGGATGCGTTTGAATGTATTGCAACTAAGCTTGAAGTAAGAGAATTTGCTTCACAGAGTGTGCCATCTGAAATAAGGCTAAAGGTCTTAGAAGCTGCTAGGCTGACAGGTACAGGTCTTAACACACAACACTGGCGATTTATTTTAGTGGATACTATAGCGAAGCTCAAAAAATTGGCAGAAGACAGTACAAGCGGGACTTGGATTAGAGGTGCTAATTTCGCAGTAATAATTCTGACAAATCCGCGATACAATTTTCATCTAATTGATGCAGGAAGAGTATTACAAAGTGTGCAATTGGCTGGATGGAACTATGGGGTAGGTTCGGGCCTGTTTACCGGAATAATAGAAGAAAGACTACGAAGTGACTTTGGAATACCAAAGGAACTGAGTCCTACCGTCATTGTAGGCTTTGGTTATCCAGCAAATAAGTTGACAGGTAAGAAAAAGAATCGCATGTCGCTTGATAAACTTGTTTCCTATGAACGATATGGTAATCCCCTTCCGTAGCAAATCGTGATACATACGTATCGTTAGCTGATAGCATTTGGATAAACTGCAAAAAATCATTGTTGCTTCGCTTCTCTCAACTGCAGGATTGTCTTGGTTATTATCGGCAACTCAGCCAGATTTGATGAACTTTATGATGACTTACAATCCAGTATTAGTCTTGTTATTTACCGCAAGTTGGACAGCAGGAATGGCTGCAATGATGTTTCCGGCTATAGTACCAATGGTCCTTCTTTACAATAGGCTCATTACGAATAAACCATCACAATCATCAACAGTAATCACAGAGGGCAAATTTTCGCATACTTTTAAGTTGATACTCTTTGTAGGAATGTACCTTATAATTTGGGGACTAACAGGGATAGCTCTACTATTGGGCTGGTCTGTTCCGATGAATAGTGTTGTTAAGTTACTTGGAAATAATCATATCGGGATAATATTTGGTACCATCATGATCATCTCAGGCATATATCAGTTTACTCCTTTAAAGAACAAATGCATAGGATACTGTGAATCTCCGTTGAGCTTCTTTATGAGAAGATGGAAAAATGGAAAAGCCGGCGCGATCAAGATGGGAGTATACCATGGACTTTATTGCCTTGGATGCTGCTGGCCTTATTTTCTTATCATGATAGCCTTGGGATGGATGAATCTGGCATGGATGGGATTGTTCGCAATAATAATTTTTGGAGAGAAGATTTGGTCAAAAGGAATATGGATTGCAAGAGCAGTTGGAATTGCACTCATAATTTTAGGCATTTTAAGTAGTCTTGGACTAATCACACTTTACGACACTGAAATGGATATGAATAATCAACATAGTGGTAAAGAAGAAATGTCTATGTCACAAGATATGAAAACTCTTAGCCTCAACGAAAGTAGAGAAGTTATGGAACCATCATCGGGAATGACTATGTAATTATAACTACCGAAGGGAATGTCCGTTAATGACTAATTCGGTATATCTTTCCTTCCCCGTGAGCTCCTTCGTCAAAAGTTAATATATACAGCAACCCGTCTGGTCCTGTTTTAATGTCGGTAATACCACCAAAACCAGTGCCGAATGATATTTCGGTCAATTCCTTCCCACCATTTGCTACCGAGTCCAGCAAGTTTTGTTCATTTTGATCAAAAATGAATCCGGATCTAGCCTTATTAAGCGTGAAAAAGTATAGATTCCCGTGATTTATGTCACCTACAAAGACATTATTCTCATATTTGGCTCCTAACTTGGTTGAATTAAAGAATTGTATGTCGGTGACACCAAGTGAAGGGGCGAAACTGAATACTGGATCGGAATAGTGAGAACCAGGAAACCTAACTAGATCATCTATGCTTACCTTATTTTCTGCCATCGGTCCCATTAGCTGTCTCCATCCACTGTTAAAGCCAGGTTTAACCAGATTTATTTCGTCAAAGTCTTTGTCACCGTTTTCAGTATCCCATAAGGTTCCAGTTACGGGATCAATGGCCAAACCAAAACTATTTCTTACTCCGTATCCGTAGTATTTGCTCATTTTAGAATTGAGTTGGGTGAACGGATTATCTTTAGCTGGTGAGCCATCAGTCATACTTATCTTGAATATTGCTGAGCTATCATTTGGGTCCGGACCATCTTTAACGTTCTGTAATTTGCCTTCGTTATTCAGGTCGCCTATCAAGGTGTACAGGTATCCATCTAATCCTATAGCTATCTTTCCTGCAGGATGATTAGGGCCAGGAGTGGCAGGAAGGTCTAACAGCAACACCGGATCAACTAGTGACTCTCCGTTCCAAGTATAGCGAAATAGCCTATTCCTAACAGAATCCTTACCATCCAATTGTTCTGAATAGTAAAGAAAAACACTTTGGGAGTGAGCAGGTTTATCACTCATAACAGCAATGCCTAGTAACCCCCTGCAGCATGTTAATGTGGTATGATCGACATGCAGTTTTAACACTGGTTGCTTCTGTAACTCTTCATTAAAAACAAGTAGTACATTTCCGCTATTTTTCTCCAACACTAAGATGTGATTGTTATCTAGAAATGCCATGCTGGTTGGAGAATGTAGTCCTTGAACCACCAGTTCTGCTCTCAAACTACTATCTTTGAGGATTGGCTCGGCAAATATTTTATTGTTTATAGTTACTACTAACAGAACTATAAGCATAGAGATAATAGCCAAATTCACGAGCATGAATCTCATCCTCTTTTCAATAAACTCCTCTAAACTGACTTAAATATAATAAAATCTCAGACATTTATATCATCATTATTAATTAGTTGACACTACCGACATGTAGTGAATATATTGACTTATTATTCAGAACTATGACACATCATGGTATAAGTAGAATCCAAATGTGACGTATGACAATAGGAATCAGAATTTATCATAAGAAGAATTAATTGTCAACCAACTTTGATTTCGAAAGAGAAGCAGCCAATTAGGGGAAACAAGAGAGTAGAGGTTTTTGTGAATGCAGAAGTTACTATTGTTGTAATAATTTAATTTTTAAGGAACTCGACGTACTAAAATAGTAGATATGATACTAGATTCTGTTTGTCTATTTTGCTTTCTGTAATAACTAGAAGACACGATTTTACAAACCTCTATTCCGTATAAATTCCCTTAAAGCGTGTGCTTCATCTCTGTAAGCCCGAATTTTATGGATTTGGCCATCAGGGCATTTTACCTCAACAGTCACTATGTTTGTTTCTGCATCAGATGCAAAAACACCAGGATACACCTTTTCTATTTTACACTTGGTAGAAAGCAATCTTTCTAGTTTGGAAATAGATTCAAATTCCATGACACTTTATTATGCTCTCAAGTTAATCTTATTTGTTTGTTGAAGTTGGATGTTACTATGTAATTTTGCTATTTGTTGAATTTACGGTAAGTGCTATGACGTTATTGCACGCCTCGCACTTGTCTTTCCCTATATCAATAGGATACGATACTCCCCCTCTGAATTTCAGAAATATTTCCTATGCGCTCCAATTCAAGCTCTTACACATGGAACATTTGTCATATTGGAAACGCATTCTACACGCATCTAGTTTGCACTCATAGAGCACTCCACATATTGTACACTGATGTCGGCATGAATAGTACGTGTCCTGTGTCAAGGTTGTAATTTGATTGAGACATCATTAGATTTCAAACTGCATAGGAATTTTGATATAGAATTCTAATAACGAAGTTCTTTAATTTTTTATTTCCCAATCTCAGCAAATAATTCATAAATTGCTAAGCGAACATAATATTCGTATTATACGCCGAGTAGGATAAAGTGGACGAATCTTATCTCTTTGTCCATCTTTGGATTTTCAATTCTATCTTTCTTTCTTTACAAAGCATCTTTTCATTCGAAGCGGCGTGAGACCGTCCAGTGTTATTTTGGTCACCTGATACAGAATTGTCGGAGCATCAATTATACTGACATGGTTTTGTTTATTGGTTGAGACTAAGGTCGTGATAAGTTAGCTGCCTCGGATTCATTAGTAGGAGTGAGTACAGAAGGGGCAAGAGTAGGAAGAGAAATATTCGTATTAGCTTGACTTGCATATACTCCCATAATATCCACGCTGTACCATCTCACAGATGTGGGTGAGCAGAATAATTTTGCTGTTATCCTGTTTGTGCCCTCTTTAATTTCCGTATAATTTGAGCTTAAAGTAAAATCCCATTGTGAATAGTCATCAGCGCCACCGGCTCCCGTTGCAGACGCAGTATGATATGGTTTCACATAGTTGACTATAACTGAGACATCACAATCTTTGGAGGTATCATCAGAAGATTCGCCGGAAACTATGAACTCCTTACCAGCAGGAATTTGTTGGTCCGTTTCAGGAGTGACTATTTTAATCCATTCATCCGTAGCTGATTGCGATGTCGAATTTTCCGTAAGTTGACCATATATAATATTATTTGATGTCATTAGGAATATAACTGTCATTAAACTCATTCCTACAGTCCATAAAACATTCGCGTTCATATCAAACCCGTCCCGCCAATTTCTTCCCGATTGCCTATTAATTTCATGCATTGATTAATTTTAACCTATTAATCTTTTAATATTTAGTGTTCGTTCGTTGTGTATGATTAATTTGAAAACTTAGTCATTTGTTAGCTCTGCCTCTGTCATTGAAGTCTTTTTCAGTCTACCTTCATTGTATATTGACAGATTTAATTTCATTTCGTCAAACACTTTTTTAGAAAATGTACATGTCTAGTGCGGCACCTTTAGACCATGACCGGAAATAGGACTCCAATTTCATATTTTCGATCTCAAGAAGCGTTTTAAATATCAGTTTAAATATAATACCGAAATTAAATGGCACAATGACTTCAAGGACAATGAGTGTGTCAATTAAGCGTGATCCTAAAACGGTTTACGAATTTGTCTTTAACCTAGAGAATCTACCTAAATGGGCTAACGCCGCTTTCCAATCAATTAGAGAACAGGATGGAGAATGGATTGTAGGTACTCCACAAGGATCAGCAAAAGTTCGTATTATACAAAGAAATGAGTTTGGAGTTTTGGATCACTATGTTATTCTACCGTCTGAAATGGAAGTGTTCGTTCCATTGCGGGTAGTAAAGAATGATAGTGGAAGTGAAGTGATGCTAACAATTTTTCAGACACTAGATAAGTCAGAAAAAAAGTTTGCTGAGGACGTTGATATGGTTGAACGGGATCTGAAGAACCTGAAAAATATAATGGAAGAGGATGAAAAAGGGAGCACAACAGGAAGATGAAAAGATGACAGGGAAATAAAACATGTTCAACAGAACATCATAAACTAAAAAAATGGTAAGGTACTGAGGTGCTCATTACTTACTCCTTACCAACCCCAAATATTTGGCCAGAGTATATGTAGCTAGTAAGTTCTGGGTAATGAACACCAGAAATCTCCTTATCAACGTTGTTTAAGAGTAGGTAGGTAACAAAGTTACTCCATAATTAAAATACATCATACCTATTGAAACATGCCAAAATGTATTACGAGAAAACACCTAAGAATTCATATTCATTTCAGGTGGCAATTTTATGACTCGGTCAAAGAAAGAAAAGAATTTCCTTAATTCCATTTACAATCCTATCACAGGAATGTATGAAAATGCCACTGGTAAATTTCCAACATATGCAGAAGCTAGACAAAAACAATGGAAATGTGATAAGTGCACAAAAATGTTCCCCAGCTATAAACTTTTAAGGGATCATAAGACGGATTCCCATTCTTACTAGCACAGTGATTCATTCTAACAATTCAATTTTTCTTCAATTTTTGATTTGTAATGTTCAAACAGAACTATCCTTTTATTCAATTCCAGCTAAACCATCCTTCTATAAATGATCCATGAGTTAATAGATCCATAAACTGTTTTTCCAAGTTTACCTGCATCTTCATCTTAGTTCATTTTTTGCTCACATCATCAAGGTGTGTTTCTGATCTTCATAGAATTGCAATTCCAATTCCAATTAAGCTTCTTCGTCCTGTAGGGAGGATGTCTTTACATTCAGATATTTCTAGGCATTAGTATCTGAATCATCTATTACCTACTGCAGGATCAGCCTTTCGATCCTTGATTAATATAATTATACTCAATACAATGAAAGCCACCTGAAACACTTCGACTACAATCGCGGTTTCGCCTATTGGGCCGCCTCTTCCAGTTATCGGATTATCAGGAATTCTTGTAATTATCCACATTATAATGAGGACTAGCGTTCCAGCTATACCAACATAATACCATACTTTACCCCAATGTCTTATCAATGGAACTACCCAAAATATCTGAGCCAAACCACCGATCAAGAAGAATATGCCATTGTTTACATTCCTGTCAATAGCATTTGGTACGAGTGTTAAATGCAATATTCCAGCAATAAAAGTACATGCGGCGGCACTATATAATAAAATAATATTTTTTGTGAACATGATATCTACACTGTGTACCATATACTATAAAAGAAAGTCGAACCTTTGTTACCTAACCTACTTTATAGATATTCATGAGAAATTGGCCGCAGCTACTTTATACGCTGTCACAATTGATATTATTTACTTTGATACCATAATGTATTCTTCACATAGGACTCGTGGATTTAGCCTCAAAGAATTCAACAACAGGTTTAATGGAGGAAGAAAGACACGACACTCGCTTTCATTCATTTACCGTGATTATTGATTGATTTTGTTACTCATACCCATAATCCAACAAATCATAGCCCGATGTCTTCAAAGTACTCTTTACAAACCCTATAAACTCATTATCTGGATTCCTTTTTTTTGAGAAGTGATATTATACGTCTTCTATTGTCATCTCACAGAGCTTTCCAAGGCGAACCCATAGCGATTATCTATAGTTTTTTATACTTATAAAACTATATAAATATTTAAATAATTTTTGTCCGTCAGAATTGACGATGTCAATAAAAGATGAAGAACAACCTCAAACTGAGGTGAGGAAATCAATAGTCATTGAATCAACGCCAGAAATGATTTTCAAAGCCATTACTAATC
>JBAWET010000155.1:0-12035 GCA_049591355.1 Nitrososphaeraceae archaeon | reverse complement strand
TCGACTAATATGGCACAAATGCCGGCTCTGATACCAAAAGAAGTAGAAATCCAGAGACTAAAGAAGATCTATATCATGGTTATAATGCTGGGGTCAATCGCAGCATCCGTAGAGGTAGATAACTTTGTCGATGGATCACTACATCAGACTGCAATTAGGGATAGTGCATTTACACCAGCTCACTGGTGGTTGTACAGTCACTTCGTAGCCCTTCCACTTGGATGGGGATTTGTGGCAATGTATGACCGAAGGGTACCTATACTGAGAGGTCCTGCCAACTCAATGAACACTGGTCTAAAGATAACCATCATAGGCTATCTTGCAACCATGTTTACAATTGGTGTAAATGAAATGTGGCACTTCTGGTTTGTCGAGGAGATCTTTTCGGTGCCAAACCACTGGATGTTTAACATGGGAGTTGTAGTAGCTTTCATGGGCGCTCTTGCTTATGTGGTGAGAGTATATGCACGTCTAGTTGAATTAGGTGCTGAAACTCCAGCAAAGAACCCATACGTAGCCGAGATGTACAAGCTAGCACTCGAAGGAAAGCTGTACAGCAGGTCCATACCATAAAACAAAGACAAACATACAGGAACCCAAAAAACAGTCAACTTCTCTTTTTTTTATATTTTCAGCATGTGTTGGTGCATTACATTTAGCGAATAATTACTTAGTTGCTGGTGTATTCGCTATTTGTAACTCGACGCCAATCAATAATATTCTTATATTATCTCATTCATTTGTTATTTATTATGGATAAGATTGCCGATACGAGACCTTTGATCGTAGCGGAAAATGAGATCCAAGATAATGCTCGAAAAATAGCGCGATTAGATCCAGATGTCATGGGTCAGATGAATGTCTCAGATGGCGATCTTATAGAGGTGATCAGTCAATCAACTACCGAATTATTTACAGTCCTTGCACTCATTCCGACCGACACTAGTTCCGGAGTCATACGATTGGACCGTGGTGCAAGAGATATACTCGGTACTGGAATAGGAGATACGATCTTCGTTAAACGTGCTGAATATAGAAACAACACCGCACTTGAAGGGTCAAAGATAAATTCACCACCTTCTACAGGTGCCGAGGAACACTCCATAGAAAGCAGAGCGACCCTATTGATTTCAGGATCTTGTATTGACTTCGAGAATCAAAGACACAAGATCATGGATTACTTGAATACCTTAGCAATGGAAGTTCATATGGAAAGTAACTGTAAGTGTTATTCTGAAGGAAAAAAAACACTGGGATGGGATTTTTTTCAGATCTCTTTCCCATTGCAACTTGTGGAAAAGATCCAGCAGATTCATCCTGAGATTGATAAGCATGAAGGTAATACCCTAGAAGATAGATTTGTCATTTGGCTATCAGAGAGAATGAAAAAGAAACAACTGGAATATCATCTGAAGATAAGCGAAATTCCGTATGAACCAGTAAGTGGATTCAGATTGGATCCTAAGAATTATCAAAATGCAAATGACAGGGATGACTTGAAATAGAGGTCATTATTTTCTATGCGTTTTTTTCTTCTTTTCGTCAGTGGCAACCTGAAATAGAATTCCAATAATGCGCGCTTGTATAACACCTATTCCGTAGCTTTGTCAGATACAAACTTGGCCTAATGCCACTGAGTTGGCTTCAAATAAGTCTAGTCAATTTAGTAGGACATGACTATAGATATTCCTCCGTCAATAGCAGAATACCTTAATCAAAATATCAAGGGTAGAATAGCACTCATCGGTTGCAGAGCACAGGATGTAGAAAATTCTTTCGCGTGCTGTGAATATGATATTGCGTTGCTTGATCCTAACGATCCACTCGATCGAGTGGTCGAGCTTGAAGACAGTGTGATTGAATTTCTCAATTTTTCGTCCCGTGGAAACCAACATCGGATGCAATTGGAGAGCATGATACCTATCGGATACAAGAACATACCCCTCTTTTCCCCCAGCTTCAACAGTACGAATGTTTCTACAGATAGAATATTCATGGGCCAATCCAAGAAAATGATAGTAAATGCCCTATTCAATATAGAAAGAGCTGATAGTCACAAAGAATCAAACGTAGAATTATCTTCTTTGCATTTGAAAATAGCTGCTTATCACCTTTTGGAGGGTATTTTGTTATGTTCTGGAATTAGACCGATGCCAACACACGAATTAAACCAGATTAGAACTCTTGACGAGCCGAACGAGGCATTCGCCACAGCCATCAAGTCCGGACTTGAATGCTTGGGAATAGAAAGAGCATCTAAAACAACAATAAACAGATCATATAAAGCACTAAAAGAGATTTTAAGAGAAGAAGATGACAAACACCTCATATTCTCCAAGATCGAATATCTATTGGCTAATGGATTATTAGCAGATTGCTACTATTTTATTGGCAAAGTAGGGATGAAATATCTGGATCGTAAAAATAACAAGTTTGCAGTGCTATATCCAAAGCTTAGTAGGCTTACATTTGATCTAAACTTGGATATTGGGCTAATTAGAAAAACATCTTTGCTGCTGAAGGATTCCTGTAAAACGATCTTAAAAAGTTAAGATATGGGAACGGTCAAAATAGGTTCCACATCATTCACTTTTCTAGCTCTTAATTTTGCCTTGTACTTCAGATTCCTAGGTTTGGTTCGGAGTCTATATCCACAACACGGACACCAAAGTCCGTCCCATTTTATGAAGATTTCACAAATTTGACAGCGTTTCTGGCCACTAACATATCTACCTGAACCAACAGGCTTTTGAGCCTTGTGACGAATACATATTCCCTTACAAGTCATTTACTTTACAATGATCTTTTACCTCTCCGGATATTTAAATATAAATAATAATTGTTTATGATTATCTATCCCTATTTTTAATACCTATTTCTCAATCTGTAACTGATAAATAGTATAACGCAAATTTTGTGACCCTCGAGCGCAATAATAGAATCTCATAGAGAAAAAATCAAACTGTCAGAAGGTCTACCCAAATACACGTCCATTTCATGAATTATCCTCAATCAAAGGTAATTTTATTACTGTGTACTGTCGATTAGACAGTAGCCCGAATTCTACACTATTAACATATTTTAGTGAATTATGCGAGAAGACACCATTTGGGGAAATATCGCTAGAAAATTTTCTTACCTCACCAAGCAATTCCCAAAACGGAGGAAATTATTCGTCAGCACAACGTAGAATTTATTTGAGTGCATACAGAAAATCTCTTGTCTAATTAACAAAGGTAAATCCAAATTTTTCTTGTTTCAATTTTTATTATCGTTTCTAACAATATTTTAGAATACTCTCTGCTACTAGTTTCCTTCTGAAATAATATCAACCTGGTTAGCTGCCGTATTACCAATTATTGGAATAGGTCACGTCATCATGTCATATGTATCATTGTAAAACAAAGTATGGACAGGTCCACCGTCATGATAAGATTGTCTTTAACAAGAATTGCCCATTGACCTAGTTTCTTCAGGAAAGATTAGGATCAATGTCATTATTTCAATTGAGTTTGAGCCTCACAGTAATGTTTTTGCAAACTTTATGTAAAAATATTATTCTAAAAAACTTTAAAAAATAATCAGTTAATGAGCTATTTAAGTCCTAAATTCTTTAAACATATCACCATGATTTGGCAATAACGTCAAATACTAGCAGTAGTCTAATTCGAGGAAACGTTGAGGATCTTTTAATGGTTTTTGGTAAGAAAGAGTACTATCTGATTGTTCCTGCATTTTGGAGAGATAGAATATGGACTTTTGATAGATGTGAATGTCTGCAATGATAAGTCTAGCAAGAAAGACCTGTGGTTGTTGATTTGACGGGTAGCATTCTGTTCTGTGATTAATTCGCCGTGTTGTAGTGAATTGGACTTTGTCAATTACATAGACTTTTTGCCTTGGATAAAATAAAAAAATAATAAAATAAAATAAAAAATTGTTTTTTTATTGTACTGATACTGACTTTGTTTGAAAGGCTTCATTCATAGTAAGATACTCGTCAAGTCTCATTTTAATATCCTCTGGTGGTGTATCATCCATGCCAGAAAAGCCTGCCGCAAATGATATCTTGTTGCCTGATACCTTTATGTTATCTATTTCCATGTCCGCATATACGTTTGCAAGTTCTTGTGCCCAAGCAGAAGCTTCTTCTTGATTTATGCCGTTAGTATCTATTGTTACATTCAACATTTTGGTCATTCAAAATCACCTAAGGGGGATCTAGTAAAGTGATTAATAAAGTTGACGCAACAAAAAAATTTATACGCGTCACGCATTTAAACAGGGTGGTCGAAAACCCACAGATTCATCCCTTCCCCTCAAATCCCCAGTATTTTACTAGTTCCTTCTCGAATTTCGAGAATTGTTCATCAGACAGAGGGTCACCACAATTTTTGTGTGAAGGCACAACCTTCATACCCATTAACTTGAAATCTACTTCATAGAAATGGACATTGGGGCATTTGCACATCTTTCTGCCAAATAGAACTTGTAAACCCTTATTAGTCTATCTAATTACTTGGTCGAGGTTTATTCATTGTTAGATGAAGAAAAATATTACTTTTGCTTAGCTCTTCTCTTACCACTCACCCAATTTTTGTGGTTTGTCAAATACTACCTATTGCTGTCATCCGCTTCTTTTGAAACTGATCATATTATCGGGACAATTTTTCATAACTATTGATAAAACGTTGAAGTTCAACAGTCAGAAGCAGGAGAGTATGTGAAAATGACGTACTTACTAATTTTTATAATTTCTAAAAAAATTAAGGTGCCTACTAAGTGATATTGCTTCGAAACTCCGATTTTCCATTGTAACTACGAGCAAAATGCATGATAATTGTCAGACGACTTCAGAGATTACAAATCTGAGAAAACAGAATCCTGAAGGGGTTGGCTCAATAAGTTAGCTTTCTGTGAATCGCCAGATCGTCAATTATTAATCCTTTCAACGTTTCTGTCTTTATTTTGAGAGTTGTCACTAGTAAGATATACATTATGGAAGTAGGTCAAGTCTCGGAAGCGGACTCACAAAGATTTGTTGAGGATACAACTATGCATAATTTGCAGTCTATCGGATCCTTGTACATTGTTTCTTTTGAAAGAAACCAAGTCTTAAAGTATTAGTTGACAGAAATTAGAAGAACAATATGACTCCGAAAAAATTGATTCTTTTTTCTTCGGCGATATTTGGTACGATGGGTGTCTTAGTGAGCGTCATTATAATTGCAATAGGAGGTGGCTTTTCAGGTCCCGGTCCTTCCCTTTTGAATCCACCATCCGCAAAAGATCTTTGGGCAGTAGGAAATAACCTTGCTAATGGCATGGAGTTAAACTATTCCTTAACAGATCAATCTATGGCACCCCCTAACATGAAGGAGGATGTTTCCATGAAATTTCTTGATGAAGGCAAAGACTGGAGAGTACTTCTGACTATATTAAATAATAATGTGTCAAAGTACAACCTTAGTCTTTCGAAAGCATTACTGATACCCACAGGGATTTTAGATGAACCAACACAAAAGACCTTGATGCCTATCAGCAGGTCTATTTTTGCCATTAGGGACATTGCCAGGGAGCCAAAATATTTAGTCGTAGGTGCAATTTGGGACACCGTAAATGTCGGTGCTTCAACCCAAAGTGTCAGGATTACAGGAGTTGAGAAGATTGATACACCTGCCGGTTCTTTCAATACGTATATTCTCGGCTACGAGATTGGCAAAAAACAAAGCAAGATGTATTTAGTCAAAGAGTTACCGTTACCAATAAAGGCGGAAGTGTATAATCTTAATGGGACATTGCAATATGAATATGAATTGGAGTCGATAAAACGCTGACTTCCCGACTGACTTGATACTTGCGTGTGCTACTGCATGATAGATGCATTAATAAAATGAGCTCTAGTTCAACACTGATTAGCGGGCTAGGTCATCTTTCATCGTACTAGTGTCACAAAATATTTGATATGCACAGAGTATTTTATATCAGTGCTGCTTGAGATATTCAAATGCTACAGATCCTAAAGGATGCGTGCAGGAGAGCTTATGCTGAGACTGAGAAATTAATGGGTACCCCCCAAGCAGGTACCAAATTCAATCAAGGCGCAGGTGGCGACATCTCTAGAAGAATTGACCTTGTCGCAGAAAACGCAGTACTCCAAACTGTGAGAGAGTCCTCTAAAAACCCGACAATAATTGGAGAGGAGTGCGGAGTGATAGAAGGGAATGAAGGTTTTCTAATTATGGACGCGGTCGATGGCACTACAAATGCCTTAAGGGGAGTGCCGTTTTGTTGTTGCTCCTTAGCATATGCAACTGATCCCAAGCTAAGTAGCGTGACTGACGCTGCAGTAATGGATCTGGCCAATGGAGATCTATTTTATGCATCGAAGAATCATGGAGCCTATCTGAATGAAAGAAGAATCCACGTTACACAACTTGATAATCTTGACTTTAATGATTTGATTGCAGGCGTCAATATTTCAGGCATCTCTGAGGAAACTATTGTATCATTAACACCTTTGATTATAAGACTGAAGCATGTGAGGCATTTTGGTGCAAACGCACTAGAACTATGCTACCTGGCACGGGGTTTCCTTGATCTGTGCATTGACCTAAGGATGAAGATCCGTCCGACAGATCTCGCAGCATCTTATCTCATCGTGCATGAATCGGGTGGAAGAATGTTTGACCCCGTAGGAAAGCCTTTTGACTCAACAGTGTACCTTGGATCCGCTCTATCTTACATAGCTGTCCCCCACATTACAGTTTTCGACTATTTTGAAGACAACATCAAATATTTTCTAAAAGAAACAGGCGCCCGGGCCGGGATTTGAACCCGGGTCGAAGGAGTGACAGTCCCCCATACTGGACCGGACTATACGGTGTTAGACATTCTTATTGACCACACACCACTATACTACCCGGGCGCACATTCAAAATTTTGCTTGTGACCAATTAAATGTTTCTTCACTGGTTATTGGTTGAATGCGGTTAGCTCAAATTTAATTAATGATGTTTTTAATCGAGCATCTTCGCTTAAAATTCAAGCTCATCTATAGCCCCTACTTGAATATTAGCGTCAATCCGATGAATACCAAGGAATGAAGAGGATGTTTTTGAAAAGTTGATAAATCAATATATTATCCTGTAACTGACGGTAATCCAACTTAATGGGCCCGTAGCTCAGCCAGGTAGAGTACCGGACTTTTATCGAAAGAAAGAAATCCGGCTGTCTCGGGTTCGAATCCCGACGGGCCCGCCATAATAAAGGTGCTTTTAATAGGATCTGAAAAATATGAAATGCGACAAATAGGACACAGCATTAGTACTCGGAAGTTGACAAGGGCTTATGGAAAGTCGCCTGTGACCAACGGCAAGTATGTTCAGATTCGATTAATTCTTTGACGTGATTTCTATGGAAGAGACAAGAACAAATTCAATCACCTTGATTGGTGTCTTTGGGACTGTAAGGGCAAGATCTCGCCTTTCTTTTGATATGCTTTTCATTTTCATTATCATTATCAGGCACTCTATATTCAGAGGGTTGATAACTACAACCTTTGTCTTTGTGTATTGTATAATCGGGAACTTGTGACATAAATTGAATCTCTGGATATGCTTCGTCCTCGTCTAAAAGACGATCCTCGTCGGTAGATCGTTCGTCAATGCCAGAAGAATCCACATAATACTGAAATTCATTATTTTCTATGCTTTCTTTAATTACCTTCTGATTGTGTCTTTCAGTTCCTGCCTCGCCGTAATATACTGGAGCAGGACACGAATTAGTACTGGTTTTGTACCCTACAATGTCTACCCGAGTATCTGGTGGAGCAGGACACGAATTAGGACTCCTTTTGCGCTCTACAACCTTTGCGCGGAGCGAGGCATAAATTTCACTGCGGGGTTCCTGAATGGGTTTGTCTAATGTATCATTATTCCTAAATGCTTCATAGTAGGGACTTCTATCTTAAGGCAATTTGCTCGTGTTTCTTCCATGGCATTTCCAGCCTAGAGATCTCCAGAAAAAGATCTCTCTCATCTTCCTCATCAAAAATATCATCATCAAAAATGGTTCCTTGGATGGCCATTTGTAGTTGCAATGTTCTGATAATTCGCGCATAATCTCTCATTGTTTGTGTGTCACCGTTACTTTTCGCTATTTTGAAAGCAAGCCAGGCCTTTCGTAAAGCCCCCCAGGATTCACCGAGTGTTTTTCCACAGGGTAATACGAAAGACCTTCGTTCAATATGGGTCATGCGTCGTTCGTTAGTAATGTGGCCAGACAATGCATTTGGATTGGGCGGACCGTAAGGGGAATGCGATGCAACGGCCTTATTCCAACGTCTTGGCCGTCTAGGACCGCCCTCGTAATAGCAATTACGGGATCTCCGATAGTGTCTAAAGGAATCAAATGTATAATTTTTCACCCTTATCACTAATTTACGTCTTAGTACTTTTTTTACCTAATCTAAATGTTAATGAACAAGGTAGAATTGATCGAACCAGGGTTGGCTTAGTATACCGGTGATCCCCCTAATCAATCCCGGACCTGATGTGGGTCCGAAGTTGCCGCACGACATCCGTTTTAGCTAAAATAAATTACTTATTCGTCTCCTTGAAACGGCTTTGTCGATTCCTAAAATAATGGTCACTTCCATCAAATGCGGGGTGAAACCGATCAATTCATGTCCTGCACGGTCACAAATATTTACGAGGAAATGGAGTATTCTGTAACACCGCACAGCAATTGGACATGATTAGAATCATATACCGACTAATCGTCCATACCCGTCCCTTCGATCAGAGCACGTAGCAAATAGGAGATTGGATATATCTTCGATTCCATAGAACAGGTCCATCAGATTCATGAAGTTGATGCATCGATTATTAGAAATTAGAAATTAGAAATTGAACTCGCAGCAACTAAGCATTTTTACGATATGAGTTCAGCTGTCCCCTTACTTGTAGATAATTTAGTTGGTTCTAAAAGATTAAGAAATTGTCGACAATTGGATGACTTTGCAATGTCTCCCTTTATATCAAGGATATCGAAATCGGTATAACAGCAGGTGAATGACATCAATACTTACCACCAGTGTTCGCTTATGCATCCAATCTTCGAGATCAAAATTACAATTAATAAAATCAACTTGGAGGCAAACTAATTATCTGGTTATCGTTATTAACTCATTACTTAAAGGCAACAAGTCTCTAATTGTTGATTCATCCCAACAAAGCATCAATTTGCAATTTTACGGAGCGGACAAGTTAGGACGCGTAGACTATCTTGGAATAGAACGGTACATAGTCTTTAGAATCGAATGAACAATCTACAAGGATAATATATGCCAAGAAGATGTTGGGAAACAGCCAGAGGTATTAAGTCAACTTGGTAGACCTTTACCCTTATAGGGATACCAGAGAAGAAAATTTAAAAATCGTATGAATTGCTATATCAATTCCAGTTCTACCAAAAGGAACTCTGGCTTCATTGAAACGGCAAACTTTTGTAAACGATTCACCATAAAATGACAAAAATCGGACTGTTAGATAGAAGCAAAGTTATTGTCCCCCTTTCTCATCTCGAGAAAAAATCGATGTCTTACAGGGCCGTCACGAAAGAGTAAGTAAAAGCAATAGAATCATTGAAATAACTATATTTTACTTA
This sequence comes from Nitrososphaeraceae archaeon, assembly GCA_049591355.1. Taxonomy (GTDB): domain Archaea; phylum Thermoproteota; class Nitrososphaeria; order Nitrososphaerales; family Nitrososphaeraceae; genus TA-21. The sequence goes on along the minus strand of JBAWET010000155.1, from coordinate 2,366 downwards.
ATTAATGATCTTCAAATCATATGGGGATATTAAATAAGAAGGTAGAATATTGTTCAGTTTGTAGAAAGGAGCTTAAATTTAAGTACAAACCGAACAAGTCCTGGGAAATTGAGGGTAAATTATGCTCAGACTGTTATACTTCTAAGATGAAGGAATATATGGAAAAGCAACAGGAACTGAAGGAACAGGAACGTATCAAAGAAAGTTATTGTTCTTTGTGTAATATATTTATCGAATCAGATAAGAAGAGTCCAAAATGGCAATGGAATATGGAATCAAATATTGTTTTGTGTCCTGAGTGCTATGACAAGAAGCAAAAAGAGTACGAAAAAAGGATTAATTTTTGTGTGAGCTGTAACACGAAATTGGGATTTGTTAGATACAATCCCAAGCCAAAATGGGAAGTACAGGGGCAGCTGTGCAGACAGTGTTGGGACAAACGAAATGAAACGTATAAATGAAATGTGATGCAAACTCATATACTTTTTTTTCTGATTTGTTTGATTTTGTTGTTAATCGCTTATTATTTTAGGATTTTCCTGGCAAATTTACTTATTACGCTAACCCGTTTTCAAATTCCTTTTATTGCCTGATTATAGTGACTTTTAAATTCCTCGAAAATGACCATAGATGCAGTGAAGAAGAAATCGCGCTCTGGGAAAATTAACAAGAAAGCTGTGATCCTGGGAATAGTCTTGGCTGTAGTAATAATAGGCGGTTCTGCAACTGCTTTTTTGTCCATGGGCCAGAACAATAGCAATCGTTCCACTCAAACTAGTCAATTGGATGAGATCGTCAAGAAATTGACTCAACCTGTACTTAGCAACGCTTCTGCACTAGGGAGTGACGCAGGACAAATCACATTGATAGAGTTCGGTGACTATCAATGTCAAGAATGTGCAAAATTTCACAAAGAAACACTCAGCCAAATTATAAATAACTATGTAAACACAGGAGCAATAAAATTTTTGTTCAAAGATTTCGTAATAAACGATAGGCCATCAGATAAAGCATCCACATTGGCCGCCAGGTCCTCGTATTGTGCCGCCGATCAGGGTAAATATTGGCAATACCATGATGAGCTCTATAGCAATTCCCAAGGTGAAAATACAGGGTGGGTTTCAAAGGAAAGTCTAAAACAGTTTGCAAGAAATGTAAAAATTCCTGATCTGACAAAATTTTCAGAATGTCTAGACTCGCAAAAATATAACGATGTCGTGATGGAGAATGTTCAGCTTGCACAAGCAATAGGTCTTAAGTCAGCTCCAACATTTATTCTTGTCAGGGAGGGGAAAGAACCTTTGGGCATTGTAGGAGCGCAACCATTTAATGTATTTCAGGGAGCTATATCTCAGCTCGAAAAAAGTTGAGGATCAACACCATTTTTGTACCATTTATGGGCCTCTAGTTGTCTTTATTTCTTTTTAGAATAGAAAACTATGAAAAAAGATCGATGTAAATTTTGTGTCAAAATAAATTAGATTATTATTTTGTAGGAACTTTTATAAAACAACTCGTGCAACTAGTTAGAATTGAAGTCAATCTCGTCATTAGTTCTCATATCCATTGGGATAACGTTCCTTTGGATAATACTCAATACGTCTTGCTCGTGCATGTCTAGCTCTTTTTATGTCGAGGCGGTGCAAGGAATTGGCACATTCTATGCAAATGGCACTATAATTTCCGTGCCGGGATCATCCAATTCAGTAGATGACAGTATCCCAAATGCCACTTCTGCCTCAATCAGCGATGGAAATTGGAGTCTGGCTGTGGAGAATGGAATTGTGAAAAAATTCAATGCTTCTTTGGTAAGTAGCGGGAAGTCTGGCTCGAGCAGCATGTTTCATCTCAGCGATTTTAAATCTTCTGCAGACAAGTCTATTCAGCTGGGTTCGCGCGGTTCCAACATAATTAAAGGTACTGTAAAGATTTTCAGCAAGGACAAGAACGAGTATAATAACGTCGACATGACCATAATGATATCCAATTTGAATAGAACAAATATCGTGCTTGATAAAGATAATAGTTTTCAAATCAAAAGTCCAATTTTGGGGTTAGTCCATTTTGTTGGTGATGCAGATGGTAACATTATCAGGAATAATCTTGCACTTCACGTTTCTGAAACGAATCAAGTTGAAAATATTTCACAGTCAAAAAGCGTTGAGGAACTTGGTAGTGCTTCAAATCTATCAACATCAGGAAGAGTAGTGAACAACGGTATGTCAGGTGACGTTGGATCGGAAGGAGGTGACGTTGGATCGGAAGGAGGTGACGTTGGATCGGAAGGGGATGATGAGGGTTAACCAGGTAATCAGTTCAAAACAAATGTTGAAGGATCATGGTGATGACGTTATCCTAACTTATGC
>JBAWET010000154.1:0-8137 GCA_049591355.1 Nitrososphaeraceae archaeon | reverse complement strand
TTCAGACAAGCTGGTAGATAGTTTCAAACTAAAGGAAACCATGAGAGTTACCAATGTCGGAGATACTATTATAGACATTAAACTAAATCGTAATATTGTCGATCAGGATAATGACAAAATTTTAATCAAAGGACTTAATTCATTGTTAGCTCCTGCACCTAGTAGGCCTATATCAATTTTAAGATAGATGGCAACGAATTTGCCTTTCTAAAAAATGCTTTGCAAATAGGCCAGTTTTTTACATGGTACACGGTATTTTCAAAAGACGGTTAGAATGATTGGAGCTTGATACAAGTTGTGGTTTTTCATCAATTTGAATAGCATTCTGATTTGTATTCTTTTCAGATATGATTATCAGCGAAGCAATAATAATAATAATTTGAAAAGTATTTCAAAAGGTTCAATTACGCTATTGGCATTGTAAAAACTAAACTTGCCTGAAAATAGTATGAATATAGGGTCTAAACGCTCATGCGATGTCTTAATTATAGGTGCTGGCTCTGCTGGTCTTCGAGCAGCAATTGAAGCTCATGATGCCGGAGCCAATATTCTCATAATCAGTAAAGGGCAGAGAGGAGATCCTCATACGGTACTTGCAAGAGGTGGAATCAATGCGGCCCTTGGTACTATGGATCCAAAAGACAACTGGATGATACATGCTGTCGATACGCTACGTGAAGGGGAGTTTCTTGCTGATTATCAAAGAGTTGAGGTACTTTGCAAGAATGCACCTGACTCTGTAAAGGAACTAGTTAATTGGGGGGCTAGGTTTCATAGAGAGAAAAATGGTAAATTAACGCAACGATTTTTTGGCGCCCATACTTACAGAAGGACTGTATTCTACGAAGATTGGACTGGTCAGGAAATAATTCGCGTACTGTTAGATCAAGTTACTCAACGGGAAATCGAAATTGTAGACAATATTTACATCACAAAATTATTAAAATCACCCAATGTAGGTTTAAAAAGAGAAGCAACAGAAGTCGAAGGAGCGTATGGGATAGATTTCAAGAAAAAAGAAATCGTGATTTTCGAATGCAAGTCTCTAATACTTGCAACTGGTGGATATACCAGAGTTTACGCCGTTAGTAGCTCTAGAATTTTTGAAAACTATGGAGAAGGTGTGACTCTAGCGTATGAAGCAGGCGTAGATCTAGTAGATATGGAGATGGTACAGTTCCATCCTACCGGAATGGTTTGGCCCGAGAAAGCCTTGGGTACGCTAGCTACCGAAGCAATACGCGGCGAAGGAGGTTTTTTGTTAAATTCAAAAGGTGAAAGATATATGAAAAATTACTATCCAGAAAGAATGGAGCTAGGACCACGCGATGTAGTAGCCAGTGCGACTTTTAATGAGATGGTTGCTGGCAGAGGTACGCCACACGGTGGAGTTTGGTTAGATGTAACCCATCTCTCAAAGGAAAAAATTTTGGACAGGCTCCCAACTATGTACGAACAATTCAAAAATATTGACGGAATCGACATATCCAAAGAGAAAATGGAGGTTGGACCTACTGCACATTATTCGATGGGCGGAGTAGCAGTAGATGTAAACTGTAGAACAAAGATTAGAGGGCTATTTGCTGTTGGGGGGGTAATAAGTCAGATCCATGGAGCTAATCGCTTAGGTGGAAACAGTTTACTGGACACACTAGTTTTCGGAAAAATTGCTGGTGGTGAAGCAGCGAGATATGCAAAGGAAGTAATAGAAAGACAGAAAACTGGGTCATCACTGCTAGGATCAAACTTAAATAAAAAGGTAGAATTTGATGATGGGATCTTCATAGTTAAGGAACCAGTTACTTTTCTTAATGAAATACAAGAATTAATGAAATACAATGCGGGAATAATAAGAGAGGAGATAAAACTTCAAAACGGATTAAAAAGAATTTTGGAATTAAAGAAGGAATTTTATTCCAGAGATAACATTCTGAAAGAATTCAATATTGATGATGAAAATGTTGCTTTAACAATGGAAGTAAAGTCGTCGCTAGTTGTTTGTGAGGCCATAATAAGGTGCGCCCTGATGCGACAAGAAAGTGGAGGAGCTCACTACCGATCTGATTTTCCAAACATAGATGACGATAAATGGAAGGTAAATATCTATTGCAGAAATGAAGGTAAAGACATGGTATTGTTTAAAGACAATGTTAAAGAAATCAAGGGACCATTAGCAGATCTGCTAAACATTCATATCAAACCAGAACACCATCGTGAATTTGAATAATTAGACAAATGTTGTCTCATTAACTTTTCAGATCGGATAAATGATACTAAAAAAGAGATGATTGTTGAAGGCTTGTACAGCCTATTTACTCTTTGGTTTTCCTAGACATCTCAGCGAAGGCTATTTCCGCAGCCTTCTTGAGTTCATCAGGAGTTAGATCCTTCTTGTGGGTTGCTATAGACCAAAGATGGCCGAATGGATCTTTTATGTAACCCCAACGATCTCCGTAGAACATGTCCATTACCGGGTTCAACACTGTAGCACCCGCGGACACGGCCTGATTAAAGACAGCATCGACATCCTCGACGTACACGTACATGCTTACAGGACTGCCGCCAATAGATTCTGGCGAAAGACTATTCATCTGTGGAAATTCATCAGCTAACATAAACAGAGAATCGCCAATCTTGAGTTGGGCATGCCCAATACTCTTCCCGTCAGGCCCCTTCATACGGAAACATTCTTCAGCACCAAATGCTTTTTTATAGAATTCAATTGCTTGTGCTCCATTTTTTACAACCAAATAAGGTGTAATAGTATGATGCCCTTCTGGAATTGCTTTTACAGTTGCATTCATAATCTATATTGTGGTCTTGATCCATAAATCCCTTACTTTTCAAGTTTTCCCAAACATATTATGATTAAACGAATGTCTTGATTGCCTTCCAACCACCAGACAGCGAAACAGTTAGTTAAAGTCTTTAAGGGGTTAACGCTTGATTTTGAAAAGGCTATATTCGCTAGTATAGTGGATCCCGATCTACAAGCCTCTGAAGTGAGAATAAAATAAAGTTATGGCGATTAAAATTAGTAGACGTAATATACAAGAAAAAGCTAATGACCAATCTGGATGAGTGACCCGACAGGATGCAAATAGGTGCCATGCTATATTCCATTATCGATGAGATTGGTAAGGAAAAAATTCAGAGCGACGTTACATCTGATATCGGATTATCCAAACATTATATAGAAATGATAATGGATAAATGCGAAGAGCGAATCGAGCCTGCGGATGATGAGACTTTAGGCTCACTTTGTGAAGGGTTGTTGCATTTTATGTTAACAGCGTGTACTTTGCCTTCTACAAGAAAAGTTCAAATCAATAACACGGATATAGATATAATAATCCCTAGTCTTCAAACCATGAAGAATTTCCCGAACAAATCACTTCTAATACAGATATCTAAAGAGGTTAATGGTATAAAACAAGCCCAAATTAACGAAATTGCACGATTTCAACCTAATAACAAGAATATATGGGTAATATCCAAGAGGCCACTTTCAATAGGGTACATAAATTATACAATCAAACCAGAAGCAAATTCATTACCATCGCCAGAAAGACGGAGCTATCGCGATATCATTGTGGATATTCATAAATTTTTGGAAGAAACAGGAGATAAGAGCCTCAGGTTCATTCCGTGAAAGGGACCCTTAACTCATTTCCCTTTGTATATATTTGAACTCCTAATGATCAATGTTACTGGCCTTTGCTGTGCTAAACTCTATTCATAAGAATATAATTCATAAATGTTACCACTTGACTTATCTATATAATTCCATTTATCGTGAGGTAATCTCACATTGGTGAACTTCTTTCTGAATACACCATCAGATGCAAACACTTCATATACTGATTGACCAGCCAAAATCTGATTCGGTTGTGCGGTCGATGTTATCTTTGATGCAATACTTATGCACGGTCCTACCAAATCAATCGGAGCTATATCTATATTCTTCCCATATAGTATTACCAAAGAGAGACCGCAATCTAATCCCAGCTTTAATGTAATATGCGGAAGATTGTTGTCACTTAATGCTGGATTTATGCATTCTCTAACAATCGAAAGATTACTCTTTGCACAATTTAAAGCATTTTCGCAGGCCTTCTTCTTATCAAATTCTGCCGGAAATATTCCAATTACAGAATCACCGACATATTTTAAGATATATCCCCCATGTCCTTTTATTGCCAATCGTGACTCTTGTGAGAAAAGCTGTACTATTGTAGCAAATTTGACTGGCGGCAAGGTAATACTCATTTGAGTCGATCCATTAATATCAACAAATAAGACGACCATCATAGTGTTCGAATTTAAATGTCTTTTCAACAAATGTTTCGATTGCTCAGTAGTCAAGTCAAATTCCAGACCATGTTGTATTGTATGTAGTACTCGTGCCCTAATTTGTCCCACATCTTGAGCTGAAGCAATCAATATTCTTTATTCTTCCATATGCATATTACGTATGAATACTCTTTAATGTTATGTATTGACCGGAGCAGACGAGGGCCAATGATTGACTACCATTAAACATGCTCGCAACTTATTTGTAGATCTGTAATGACGTTTGAATTACATGCAGAACTATTTGATAGCCCTACCAATACGGTAGTATCGTGCTAGATCACAATCTTCTTTATTTTCCTCATTTGAAGGGGTTTCATAAAACATATGGTCAAATAGCGGTCAGATGGAATTTGGAATGGAATGGAATGGAATGCAATGGAATGGAACGGCCATAAATAGTTCCTCACTAGCGACCAACTTACTAATGTCTAGATGAATGCTTTGTCCAAGATTAGCAAAATCGAATAGCGTTTGAAAAGATTAAACAGGTTTTCGAGTCATTGACATGTGGCAGGCTTCTTTGGCTAAATGCTTTTATGTCATGCTTTTGCTGTTCTGTCATATCAACTACGCAATTTAGCTCTGAATCACGTGGTCAGTATAAAGCGAAGGCTTACGCTGCTGCGGGTGCGAAATCGCCGCTTACCCCCACCACGATCCCGCGGCGCGATCCAGGTGAACACGACGTTCAGATCGAAATCCTTTTCTGTGGTATCTGTCACTCTGACCTCCACCAAGTACGTAACGAGTGGAGTGTGATGCCCACTGTCTATCCATGCGTTCCCGGACACGAGATCGTCGGCCGTGTCACCAACATCGGCTCCGCAGTCACCAACTTCAAACCCGGCGACCTTGCTGCAGTCGGCTGCTTGGTTGACTCCGACAGCAACTGCCGCGAGTGTCAGGCCGGTCTCGAGCAGTTCTGCCCGCATATGACCCTAACCTACAACTCTCCAGACGTGCACCTCGGAGGCGTCACCTATGGCGGCTATTCTGACAGTATTGTCGTCAAAGAGCACTTTGTCCTTCACGTTCCTTCCAACCTGAATCTTGCCGGGGTCGCGCCTCTTTTATGCGCCGGAATTACAACATATTCGCCTATGCAGCATTGGGGCGTCACCAAAGGCAAGAAGGTCGGTGTAGTTGGTCTCGGCGGGCTGGGTCATATGGCAGTAAAGTTTGCTCATGCGCTTGGGGCCCATGTCGTAGTCTTTAGCACTTCGCCTAACAAGAAAGAAGACGCGCTTCGCCTCGGCGCAGACGAAGTGATCATTTCGCGAAATACTGATCAGATGAACAAGCATGTAGACAGCTTCGACTTCATCCTCGACGCGGTCTCTGCCGAACACGACATTAACACATACATACAATTACTCCGCCGCGACGGCAACATCACACTCGTCGGCGCACCGGACAAGCCTCATGCTGTCTCGGCCTTTGGCCTGCTGTTCAAGCGTCGTAGCGTTTCTGGCTCACTCATCGGGGGTCTTGCCGAAACGCAGGAGATGCTCGACTTTTGCGGCAAACATAATATCACTGCCGACGTGGAAGTCATCCCAATCCAGAAGATCAACGAGGCTTACGAAAGACTGTCCAGTGCGGATGTAAAGTATCGCTTCTCCATTGATATGGCTTCTATCAAATCATAGTAACAAGGCATGGTGGTTTGCTTCTAACCTTTTTGCTATATTCAATGTTAGGCAGTTCCCAGCAGGATTAGGACAAGGCAAGATAAGGAAATATTGGGAAAGTGATCTGGAATTAGAGAAATGGTTCGACACTGAATTTCAAGACTTTATTAATTGATAACGAAATAATTAGTAAGACATTTCCAAAGCAGAAAATGTAGTAAGAGAATCAGGTTGATTATTTATTTATTCTCGCGAACGGGACACTGCAAAAGGGCAAGTGGTGGTTGTATCTGGATTACCGCTGCCACATGTCAATTGCACGATTCTTTGTGACATACAAAATTTACAGACGTATCTATTCATTGCTATTTGATTATTGTAGTTATTGCGATCATTATCAGTGTCATGCAAGTGTTCGAAAATCAATATCCAATCCTTGATGCTACAACGCCTGCTGATAAAGTCACTACTTATAAATACCGTAAAAACAATTTTACTCGATATTATTATAACAGATACTTTGATCAAACATAATAATCTAGCCACTTAAATTACAAGAGACGTTTCTGAATGTTCTCAAACAAAAAAATCGGCAATAATACGACAATTAATGATCTTAATAGTTCCTTAATTATGTTAGTGTCGATTATTTTTCTCTTGTTAACAACTAGCATGATTCAAAATCCTTACGTTGTGGGACACACATATGCGTCTCTCCCTCAACCTCAATCACCGTTTTCATCATCGTCTACTTCTGACGCTTCTTTTCTGCTGCCGTCACCTTCTCACTTACAGTCTCCTTTGGAGTCAAATCAAGCGAGTTGTGATGAAGGGCAAGGAGAAGGCTGTGCAACCACGAAGTCATTAGCAAGCGGTATTGATTTTCTTTCCGTATGCGGCAATATGACAACTGACGATCTGAAGACAAAAACAAAGGAAAAGTCAAAGGACTTTACCACTTCGGAAGTGAAAAACATTACGAAAGGTTCGGTGAAATTTATATTCATAAACTCTTACTGGACCGATAATACTATACTAGGAGGAGTTGACGCAGGGTCTGCCTCAGGACAATCTGATGGTCAATCGTTAGCTCCTGTCGTAAGAGTAGAGAGTGGACCAGGAGAAGGTGAATCCGTCCTCGCAATAAAATTAGTTAACCGAGGTACGGTTTCTCTAACAAGCATAACAGGTGAGCTCAATCTGCCATCTGGATTTCAGTCAGTCGTTTCTCCTCGAAATAAGAACACATCTGTAGCCCTATCAAGCTTCCCTACTACTAACGGAGGCGAAGTAGATGCGGGACAGACTTTCATTCTATATTTCCCAGTAAAAATCTTACAAAATGCTAAAGTAGGTAAAGAATACAATGCCCAGCTTACTGTTCACTATTTTAAGGACACTGATAAAAGAAAGACTAATCTCGAAGTAGAAAAGAATGCGAAAGAGAGTTCTCATCTGGAGCTCACTAACCAATGTTCTGACAATGACGATAATACAAATAAAACAAGAAGCAATACTGATCGCGATATTGACGCGAAAACGGTCCACACTCGTTTTGATTCTAAATCGCAAACGATAAATGTTCCCTTCGAACTGAGTGGGAAGGTAATTTTAGATGTGATAGGTTCCTCACAACTTCAAATTACTACTGGAAATGTATCCTCATCATCAAATACGATCAATGTTTTAAGTGCTATTCCTGGTGTTGGTAACCGATTAAAGCTCGTAATTAATAACGACGGTTCTGCAGCAGCTACTGGGGTTATCGCAACAGTCTCGGCTAGAATCGAAGCCGCAACGAATAACAATATCATTACCCCGGCCTTAGCGGGAAATATATCAAGAAATGTCGTTCAGCAATCTAGTGTCATACCTGTTATTATTTTGGGAGGTACTACCTTTAATTTAGGTACTGTTCCCGTAGCTGAGGGTAGAGAAATAGATACTGTCGTTTTTCCAAATAATCTTGCCGCAGGTACGTTAGAGACTTTGAACGTCCAATTGGTATATAACGATGCATACGGGAATAAGAAAGTAACGAATCAAGTTGTAGGCATTCAGATTTTACCTTCGTCGCCACAAAGCGAATTAACCGTTACTCCGATCCCTTCCTCATGATCCAAGGGAAAAATTGAGTAACTATGTTACGC
>JBAWET010000153.1:0-1906 GCA_049591355.1 Nitrososphaeraceae archaeon | reverse complement strand
GGTAAAGATCGGTGTTATCTTCATCACCTTGAACCCAGAGGACGTATACATTATTCCCCGAAGAAACTTGTTGTTGGTCATAGATCTCTCCAGTAGCCTCATTATTCCGATTGTTAGAATTAAGTGAAGTTGCATGATTAAGAACAAAACTCCTGTTGACTAAATTGTTATCTGCAAACTTGGTTCCGAGGGCTCCGCCTAGCAACGACTTCTCGCCGTTACCTGCCGTAGAAGATTCATTTGAGTGACCCAATTTTGGAACATTTGATGAGGTGCTTGAACCCGTGAAATAGTGTATGCCCTGGGTTACATTATCGCCAGTAATTTCTCTTACACTAAGATTTCGAAAGTCGACATCTCGAGCAAAATCCCATCTAAAAGTCGCTATAGGGCCACCCCAGGTTATTATTTGGTCTGCTTTTACTTCACATTCTGCGCCAGATCGCCCCCACTTGCCAGAATCGCCTCCTTCATAAACTTTCTCCCAATTTTTTCCGTCAGCGTTAGCATCTATCCAATTCTCAAGCTTCACTGCATGCTTGCCGTCATTAGTCACAATATTATACACCACAAATTTAAAACCAATCCATTTACCTACGAGAGGACTGGTTGCTGCAATTGTCGGTGATTTTGCATAACTAACATGCCATTGTTCTTTCGAAAACTGTGTTTCACCGTCGTAAAACAGATTTCCCTTATATGCAGAGCCTTGGCATTGATCCGAGTCAGTATGCCTTCCTCCTCGCGTATACCATACGAAATTGTCGTTTTCTGAAAATTGATTAAGTTTTACGTAACCGGTTATTTCTACGTCTCTCCAATCCTTCAACGAGCCCATAAAGCCTCTCGCCGCTACTTTACTCTGACCGCTATCAGATGTTATCTGATTTGAATTATATCCATTTGAAGTATAGACCTGCATTCTGACCTGGTCGGATCTCATTTTCCATGACCCATCAGAATTCCTGGTTAGCTGATCTTGGGGATTAAATCTTCCATCAGATGTAGGATTTACCATATCCAAATACCATTCTTGACCTGCTGCTTTTGTAGGGTACAACATTTCAACACCGAATCTATCGACAGTTGCAGGGAGGACGGACGAATTTGAAGATCCCTTGGTCCATTCTTCGTCAGCACTATGATAGAATGCATGAGCAGTTGCTGTCAAAGATAACAGGCAACAAATACAAAAAATAACGACCAGTATAACTGGCATTGGATTTATTGCTAAAGTGTTATTGCGTCCGTCAGATGGACATCTATTCATCAAGTGGTACAACAATCATAATCTTATGTCGATAGAAAGGCTGGGCATGCTATTTAATAGAATGGGGAATATTTTACAAAATAATCCCTTAATCGAGTATAATCTGGAATATTAACTTGCATTGCAGAGCCATATTTCGGTCGTTCAATCGTGTAAACACATTCTGAGGATATAACGCTCTATTGATTATGCTTTGACGAGAGATTCGACAAAACCGAATCTTTAACTCAAACTTCTTGTAATTTATTTACCACGAGCGGCGCTCCACAGGTGCCCGGCGCGACGTTTGAACGACTTACGGGCTCAAACGTAACCCAAGCTGGATGGATCTCGCCCGCAACTGTGCCCATACGACTTGAAGGAACTTTATCTCTTTACGACGCAGATTTGATCGTAGTCATGATTGTTCCTTACACAGGATCACCCCTAACCAACTCCACTATGTCTGTGCTACCTCAGACAACCATAGGCTAATCATCCACCTCTTTTATCTAATTCTAGCAACGTTATTTGTGATTATATGACCTGCTGCACACCAGGATCTCATGACCTGAATATGATTAATGCCCAAGTTGAGCTAGGGGGATCGACCGCATTGGAACTGGGATTGGTAACTGCTATTCTCACCAGCTCCGT
>JBAWET010000152.1:0-2687 GCA_049591355.1 Nitrososphaeraceae archaeon | reverse complement strand
ATTCTTATCCCTACTGAGGGAAAGGGGACAGTTGTCTTTGTGGAAAAAATGGATATCAGTGACCAGAGTGGGAGTACAAGTATATTAAACAAGGAATATGAAATCAAGAAAGGAGATATAGTTCGCGTTCCAGCAGGACTAATACATTGGCACGGGGCAATAAAAGGTGAGGATTTTTCACATATTGCAATAAGAAAGAAAACTAATATTGAAAATATCTGGCTCTAACTAAGGATAGAAGAAGCGAATCAGATAATCGGTAAATACACAAAGTAGTTTCTGAATATTACTATATACGAGAAACTATTGAAGCTCACCATGAATTATTATCGGGAGAAAAAAATAGTATTACTTGTAAAGGAATGTGTATTTGTCACAAAACCCAAAAGCACCTGGCAACTGGTCGTTATACTAATGGTCCTAAACGATGGCCGCCATACAAGATATTTGGTCAGAAGACCAAGTTTGAGTGTCTATTCCTAAAGTAAAGGGTGAAAACAAAACCTCATATTTTACAGGCTTTCTTTAGGGGTAAAAGTAAGAAAATGCTTATCAATTTCCTCTATATTTAGTAATAAACAAAATGCTACAAATATCTGATGTCAAGTATGCAATGCAATTTAACGAACGTTGTAAGAGAGGACAGCGCGTAATAGCTTTAAAGATGATTGTTGACTTTTACAATAGCAATATAGGAAGGGTGAATGGTTTTAAAGGATACCTTTTAAGGGAAAGTTTGAAGGATCCACCATCTATAGTTAACATTACATTCTGGGATACAAAGGAAGATATGGATTCTTATTACAACGGTTTGAATTACTCGGAATTTCTGGAAAAAATAAAGCCTTTGCTTGAAGAATTGCCAGAAAAAAGTGAATACCGCATATTCGATTTTAGATTATCTTGATGAAAAAGTGATTAATACCACACTAAATTCTTCAGCGATTTCCACATATTGCCCATACTCGGACATTTATCTCAAACATAGACAAGGCCAAATTTATCTAAATATCGCACTAACCACACTTTACCGATTCTAGACATATAATCAGAAATGTAGGGTCTCACTAATGGATCTATCCATTACCTTCCAGTTCATCTGCCAGAAATATTCTTTAAAGGATTTACAATGATTTATGTATATAATTAAATTATTTAGGGTGAGCAAATCCAAAATAAACCATTTATACTCAGTATGTATATTAATCATGAAAGATTGTCCTATCGTGTAAGCGGAAATGAAGAAGATATGAAAAAGCAACCACGATTTAATCCTCTCGCAGAAGAAGCAATTCCGCGTTGGTATGAATTCTATAAGAGAGTTAAGCTACTTCCATGGTGGATCAGATATAATGTAGGAATAGCCAGAGAATCGATCTTAAAGGATAAAATTATAGAACTTTGTAACAATATCGGACTTAATAAGACACAAGCACGAAAGCTTATCCGACATGCTGTTTCCGAATTTTCAAAAAATGGTCTGGGTTCGGACTATTATGGATATCACAATATCAACCATGAATTGGAAGTCACCTATTTCACTTTACTTGCAATAATAGGGCTACAGAAAAAGTACGAAAATAGATTCAATCAAAAAGACATCGAAACACTCTTTGTTGCTGCACTCTTTCATGATTATGATCCACTAAAGCGCTTTGACAAGCCTCATGAAGACGATGTCGAGTCATTCATCAGAAGTGATGACAAAATCAGAAAACTTGTACAACCATTCAAAATAGATCTCGATATCGCTATTGCTTTAATACATCGTACTGCATATCCATTCAAAGATAGTATTGCAGAATACGCACGAAAAAGAATGTCCGACCTATTTACTGAAGCTGGCATTCCTGAAAATGATATCAACACCCGAAAGCATTATGAAGAACTAGGATGGTTCTTGTCAATTTGTGATCGTATCGCCGGTTATTGCTTGGGCAATTTTGAATACTCTAAGGAATTGGCTAGACTTAACGCACACGCTATGGGATGGCATCCATCCATCATAAATGAGAATTCTGTAAATTACTTTGCGGCATTGAAGGAAGAAAAAAGCGTGCTCGAGCCAGTACTTCAAGCAATACCTGAAGAGTTTAGGAAAAATTTTTATGACAACGTTGCTGGTTTCAGAGAGGCATGGGAAAATGAAGTACAAATACGAGCTATGTTACGAAGAAAGGAACTGAACCTAGTAACTACAGTGGAAAACACCGATTATGTGCTCGCTAATTTAATTAATTCAATCATGAAAATGTATAAAGAAATTCACGCTCCCATATCTCCAAACGAAGTAGATTTCAAGAAGTCTTTATGTGCAAAGGAAACTATTTTGATTACACTCAGAACAAATACCCAAAGTGGACATGTCGTTGGTTATGTAAATGGGGGTCCACTCGAAAGATATAAGCTTCGACGAGGTACATATGATGAAAATTTCGGCAGAAAGAATACTGTCTATATGGAATGGATAAGAATTAAACCTGAATACTTGGGAGAAACTGGAGGACACCTTCTACGGTCTGGTTTTCTCCACGAAGCAAGACGCCGTCGATATGAATTTGTTAGTAGTTATGTCCATAGAGATGTAATAGCCCGTAGAATGAATAATGGCGAATCGATCGAAACAGTGCAGAAATACGATCCTGATAAACTTGATTACTATAGAGCGAATTTATCCAAATTAGTTA
>JBAWET010000151.1:0-6130 GCA_049591355.1 Nitrososphaeraceae archaeon | reverse complement strand
ATCCAATTGTCTAGCTGAAGGTATCACATAATCAAGGACTGTTCTACCAAGCTAAATAGATAATGGACAACAAAAGTAAACTGATAAACGTAATTCTGTTAGTCAGTATAGCAATGGTGGAATAAAACTGCGAACCATGATCGATTAGTTCTCAACAAGATTTACTTTAGCGTCTCATGTCCAGTCTAAGGACCAAAGTTTCTATACTGGTTCTGCCTAGCATGAAGAAAATTCAAAGTCTGAATTTGTGACTGAGATAGGTCTTTTCAGCAGATTAAATTTGACTGAGCGTATGGAAATTCTATATCAACGACGCACTATGGTACCAGCAGTGGTAACTAGTGCTAATACTTTACAATCTAAAATTGATCATCCGGAAAAGTATGAAATAACGCTGCATTGGATATCATCTTGGGATTACTTACAAGCGGTAACTTATCTATTTATTATATTCTGATATAATCGTGAATTTTTCATTTCCATTAGTGTTTGTTCATCGTCGTTGGCGACGACATAGTGGCATAGTGAAGAAAAAATATTAAATAATAATAGTGAACAAACCACGTTAGGTGAGTAAGAATCTCGCTGCCCATTTTATTTTTGAATTGATGTTCTCTATAATTAACCTAAATTAATTTACTTTATTTTTTAAGTATCAGACATTAACATTGGAGATAATCTTTCCATGCAATCTAAAACAACTGTGATATGTGATAAACAAAAGTACAAATCAAGGAGTATTCTTCTGCTGATATCGTTTTCTCTCCGTGAACTCAACACCGCAATATACGCATCGAAGTCTTGCATTTTGTAGTGGACGTGGTTTTTTTACATGGTCTAAGTAGGTCAGACCATTTTTACAATACTGACATCTCATTTATGTTGTAAGCCTAGCCTACGAGCAGCGTATTTATGAGTTACGTATGAAGAATCAATTCAAAATAGGGGGATAATACAATGTCCTAGAAAAAAATTAGATACTTTCCCAGGATTGTTCGGACTTTCGATAGCTAGATTGTGAGAAATATTACAGTAATTTTTGTCCTTTGCAGGATTGAGACAAACCGAACTATCTAAGAATGCTCTTTGAGTTATCATGACAATCCCAAATTCCTCAAGTAGGATGCTGTTAACCAGATTAAGCTTGGGCTTCTAGTAAAACCACATGATTCCCTCGACTGGAGATACGCACGAACCCGACAGCAAGGATTGTAGAGATGGTACTCCTGTTCTATCACAATTGAACTAAAAAAGGCTTATGAATATATGGCTGTTTAACCAATAAAATATGAATATTAGCTCAAAATACCAATATATTTCCGATGAGATATTGGCACGTTAAGCATATGCAAGACACGGTAATAAAATATCTCAAAGGTTTACCCGATGATGCCTCCCGTTTTGATAAAAAACTATACAAAATATATTCTGGAATAACGAATGTACTTAATAAACTGCAATATGATTTGAAGCACGGAGCGACACAAGTTGACTTGAGGGAATTTCTAACATCAATCAGAAAAGACGAGTCTTTCTCTGTGCTCGGTAATAGTAATAGGCTAAACGAATTAGAATCACATTTCTGAGCAACATTGCAAAGACTTTTTACCATGTTAAGTTGTAATCTCATTAATTGTAGGTTTCTGATCCATTTAGCACTAAATCTGATCCCATGCTAAAGGTTCAGACGCCTGGATAACCCGCGTTATGCGTGTCTGGTTATGCTATGATATTATTAATCCTCTATAGTTTTCCGTTGAAGAACAATCATAGCAGTAGCATCTAGTGGAAAGGCTGACGGTTCTGGAGAACGGTATCGTATTGCTCTTTCCATTCAATATCATATTTAACACATACCAAATAACTTATGTCAACATTTTATTCATCATATTAAACTTGATTAAATAGTATTTCCTTGCGACTTGCTGCAAGCGTTCCTAAAACATAATATGATTTATTGACTTTACACAGTATTATATATTCCATTTCAGGATCCATTGCAAAAAGGGTATCTCAGTACCTGAATTTCAATTTGTTGATCTTCTGTCCCCATTGCCCGAGATAACTAGTTCCTCATTGATTTGATTATAAATCTGTAGCATTCTCAAACCCTTTTCGGTTGTCCTGTATTTTTGACTATCTTCATATGATATTAATCCGTTTTGTGTTAACATGGCCAAATATTCTTTCAACTGTGCGAATGATAGGAACGCTTTGTACATGATTTTTGTCTTAGTAGCTCCACCGTTCGCAGCTTCCAGAATCAATCCGGTTATATCAGTTCTACTTCTGTATTTCATTGGAATCATTACCTGCTAACCAATAGGATATTTATGAGTGATCTTCATTTCTTCCTTAATCTGTATCCATTATTACCTAAAAATGATAATAAGAAGATTTAGTTTTCATTTTTCTGCGCATTGGTATAGCTAGATCTTCATGGGACATGTCAAGATACAGTGACTTCGCGCTCGTATGAAGGATTCAATTTGTTTTCCATAGGCATTTGAGTAATATCTATGC
This sequence comes from Nitrososphaeraceae archaeon, assembly GCA_049591355.1. Classification (GTDB taxonomy): domain Archaea; phylum Thermoproteota; class Nitrososphaeria; order Nitrososphaerales; family Nitrososphaeraceae; genus TA-21. The sequence continues at coordinate 3,607 of JBAWET010000151.1, read as the reverse complement.
CTGAAGGGATTTTGGGTTCAAATTTCACTTCTGTTGAGTTATTATCATTGGTAACTGATTGGTTTGTATTTTTGAGAAGTAAGCTTATCGTATCTTCCATCATACCATTCAAAGTGTCCGACATTACTTTTTCAATAGTGCTTTTTATTGAAGATGAGACATTTGCTGTTATTGAATTATGATTATCAGTAATGTTCGTTGTTATTGTGCTATTTGAAGGGACAGGACCAGGAGTAGGAGTAATAGCAAAGCTCGAATTGTAATTAGTCAAGGTCATAAAAATTATTCCCATGAGCAAACCGTTTAGGATGGCGATCAACTGATATTTTGACTGTGCAAAAGATTTCATGTAGTAAGCTCCTTATCCTTTTGATAAATAAAATTGGCTACTCTTTACCAGAAGAAGAGGCATTTGATATTAAACATAGTATAGTAGTACGGTACAAAATATTCATATTTACAATTCCGGTCTTAATCTTGATCTAACTCTACCGTAAATGAGCGGACCAACTGATCTAAAGAAATCCTATGGTTTAATGCGAGTCTAAAGAGGGACCTGACTAATATTTTACACCGACATGTTAGAGTTTTTATTAAAAATATGAGTATTGCCTGGATGTTCTGGTAGTTGCAAATAGATATTAACAATTTGTCAAATGAAGAACTCGTAGGTGGAGGTTATCGTCGTCTTCGGTTGTCATTTTCTTTTGCAATTCGAGGATTACGCGAGTGCCATCCAAATATTGATGACAATGTACTCATCGCTGGTCATTCCGATTCAAATCCCAATAAAATTAGCCAGTTTAGTATTGAGCTACATAATGCATACTATCGTTATTACTGATAATGATCTATTACTAATAACATGCAGGGGCCACGATTTTCTTTAGCTAGTTCCAGTGTATATTCTGAGGGCACTAATAGGCGTATAAATCAATTTAAAGAACTTGGAATTTAGTCGTGTGTTCATTGGATTGATACGACATTTATGATTCCCCCGCACCAGCATCAATGTGTTGTTTGCGGAATACTCTTTGAGTGTAAAAAAGATGAGTGCAGAGTATGTTTCCAACATGATAGATGTTCATTATGCAAACAAAAATTCAAGTTCTGATGCTATATTGTGAGAATCTCGTCCCGCTAATTAGTTCCGCGGTCTTTATCAATCAATTGCTATTTGGATAATTTTAACTAGTAACAATGCAATGTTCTTTGAATTCGATATCCATTTAATGATATCTTATGGCTGACTAGTTAACACACCTATAGCAAAAATGGATACAGCCGAGACCCTTATACAAAATAGATTATAAAATAAGTTTCGTAAGGAAACTAAGGAATCAAGTGTAGTGATTATGGGTAAAAAAATAAAAAAAGGAATTTAAGGCCATTTTACTCGCTAGTGCTGTATTACGACCTTGTCTGCAGGGTGAATATTAGTAACACATACCGCGTCCAAGTGACTACCTGTAAACTTAGGGTCAAGTTTGAAGGAGACAACACCGCCGACATGGTTGTCCTGGCTCAATCCCTCTGAACTCTTGCGTAAGTTCTTCAACTGTATTGCAGAGCCACTTATAGACAATTTCCCTGGAGAATCAAATGTTATGGCCGTGACCGCCGGGTTATTTCCACAATGCTCAGGGTCGGTACCTAAATGTACGTAGTGATTATGGAAAATGGGATTATCCTTATTGCCGTTCTGTGTCTCGCTGTCTAATACCCCCGCGTGTGGATTAAATTGAGTGATAGATGCCTGATTCAAATACAGGCAATTTCAATTACAGTGTCACATGTAATCTATTATATGCAATATTGTCTTATTCAATACATGAGGATGAAGACTCTATGCGCACCTTGTAACAGAGAGTTTACTAGTTTAAGGGAGAGTCTTCGATACGGTGATAAGTTATTCGACAGCGCTGATTGTGTGACAATATTTAAGAAACTCAGGGACATATATGGATCTTGGTTCTAATAGCAGAATATAAAAAAATAATTACTTAAAATGTAAGGGGTGTCATCTTGTTATCCTAATCAGTAGTAAAGTAGAAATTATTAAAATAAGTATCAGAAATAAGACATTGACTTGATATGAAAATATAGTTAATCCCTTAATTATTATCGGGCTCAGTTTGGGTCAGACGAAACGTGTCAAAAGACCTACGGGAGATGATAACTGATTTGTCTCAAACTTTATTGAACCTGAAATCCGATTTTTCACAATCTAAAGACTAGTATGATATATAAGGAATAATGAATCGATAAGCTCATTGGCAGCGGTATATTCTGCTTCTTCAGTTTTGATCTTTGTGATTGGCTTAGTTGTTTCTACGATAGTAATATACTTTGTTTCTCGCTTCGTAAGTACTAAAAGGGGTTTAAAGGTAGCATTTTTTACTGCCATAATTGGCTCATTAATTTATGCTACTGTCTATTTTCTTGTGGGGAACGGTTTGCTTGCTGCGGTCTTGGGAGGAATAGCGTGGCTTTTAGCATTAAAAGGTCTTTACAAAATCGGATGGATTCACGCATTGATAATGGCAATTATCATTTGGATTATTACATCTCTTGTTGGAGTTTTGTTACCCACCGCCCCAGGGCCAGTATGATTCTCATTGCCAGATAGATCGTTATTTTGACTGCCATCTGAAAGAGCAAATTACACGGTTGATCGCTAGATAAAAATAGTTAATAATCTATAGTCCCAGAGACCAACTTGAGTAGAGGTTGGTTTTCATTATGTCATCACTTGCGTTCTCAATGATGTCCTTTTAGAGACCTGGAAGGATTACTGCATACGGACACTTATCTTGGTAAAAAGGCATCTTACATTCAATTGCCTTACACGCATATAGCACTCCACATATAGTACATTGATGTCGACATAAACTAAGATTGTGCTCGAATATTGTCATTGTATCCATGTACTGCGTGTCGAAGTCGCGATATTACTTTCACTAAGCATCATCTCTGAAAACTAATTGGATATTATTATAAAGTTTCAACAAAACATGCCATGTTGGTGAGGGCACTTAAAATGACTGGGGGATCTCCTCGCGATTTTGTTCACCCAGCATGGATGGACATGAAGTTTGCTACCCATGTTTAGGAAGGCCTTGCCAGGTAAATTCTTTTTTAGTTCAAGCAAGTTCGTATAAGTAACGTATTGCAAGATCTAAGTTGACGTAAGCTTATTTTCGACTTGTGCTTTTGCCAAAGACCTCGCCAAGATTCCTTGTGCCGTCGACTCAAGCCAGTCACCAAATGCAGGAGATCAGCAAGAACTCCCTTATTGTCCGTTTTCAGGACAAACCTTAAAGAGTTCCCTTGGTCGACTTATATTTCAGTACCACAATGTTTGAATGTTGTCTCTTGAATACTTGCTTCTCTGAAAAATCGGACTGCAACTTGGTTGTAGTGCATTGCAGTATTGGAGTTTGTACTGACATTAGTGCTTGTAATGCAAAATATTCTAAATTTTTAAATCATATTTCTTCCTCAAATTGTTACAACAATTATGATGATTACCTTTGACGAAACCAAAGTGTAGCACCGTACTCAATGTAAACCTAGTTCTTATTACACTTGTCACACTTGTTTACTC
>JBAWET010000150.1:0-11392 GCA_049591355.1 Nitrososphaeraceae archaeon | reverse complement strand
AGATAGCCGACAATATTATTTGTCATAAATGTGGCCTTTCTTTTTAATTCTGTATCCTTGGGCGCTATCAACTGTTGGACGTACCAATTAACTGCAGTGTTCCTATTTAAAGTTACTAGTTCCGTCTGAATGAATTAGTTTTGTTCTATGATGAATAGGATGATTTATCATACTCACTCATACATAAAGATGTGGCGTTTTTGTTCAGTAAAATGCTGTAAAAGCTCAGTAGGAAAGTAGAATTGATCCAATCCTTATCTTGAAGTAAGTAATTAAACTCGACGATTCTAAACGGTAGGTGTTACTGAATGTTACTTTTCAGATCTATATGCATTTTAAGCAGAAAATAATATCTTGATTATTTTGCACGAATCAAGTACACAATCGATCTTAAGATCAACAGACGTACCTCGATATTCATGCATTCCTAATTCATGTCATCCCAGAAGATGTGATATCCGACATGAGTAACTGAACAATACAGATATTAAAACTAATGTATATCAATCCTCGCAGTAAATGATTTACATTTAGACGCTTGTATCACATAGTTTATTTACCTGATTGTATTAATTGACGGAAATGAAGTTGTATAAATTATGTTTTGTCTCGTCACTATTGATGGCCTCATTGTTGGTATTGGGATCTCTCCAATTATCTAGTGCGCAGAAATCCTCGACTACAAACGATAGCTCAGCCAGTGATATTACGGTTTTTTCAGACACTACAAATCAAACAAATGAAATAGTCAATGGTAATCCCACTTCAATACCTAGTGCTCAATCCGTCTATGAGACTGGCACAATGTCATTACCTACTTCAGTAAAGAGTTTCATTATTTTTATCCCAGACGAAGCACATCACGTACCAGAGGACCAAAAGACGATTAGTCCCAAGAACCCTAATTATCTTCCCAGTACCTTACAAATTCCAGACGGAACTGAGGTAGCCTTCGTTCATGGTGATCCGCAACATGTCCATGTCGAAATAGTCAAAGATAATGGAGGAAATCTGGTATGGACGACTACTCCAGTTAAGCATCCAGGCGGCTCTGATACAAAGTTACTAAACTCAGATGGGTCACCTTATGCTGTGTCAGATAAGCAGTATACAATTATGCAAGGAAAAATTGTGGTCAACCCTGAAAAATCAACTGGCACTCTTACGGTGGGCGGATTTTTCTGTCCAACAAAAGATCTGGATAATTGCAAATCAGAATTTACTAATGCTGGATTTCAGATCCTTTCTGAACACAATTTCGTGACAAAGTCTGTTCAAAAAGACATCAGCGGGGACAATACCTTATTTATCTATTCTACTCCAGTTCCGCTAAAAGACGCAATTGATAAGCTAAAACCAATCATTGATTCCCTACCCTACAAGTAGTACAAGAATAAAAAGAGTAACTCTAGAAGATCTGAAGTGAGTAATTGATAAGTCATGTCTGGCCTAATTTTCATGCTATTAATAATGTCCGTTTGACCTTCAGTAACCATATATAAGAGATTTAATGGTTAAATCAAAATAGAAATCATCGTATAACGGACAAAGGTCCTTTATATGACGTTTGATAGCATAATATGATGATAATAATTCTTTGAAATTTCAGCATTTACGATATGAAGATCTAGTAATATCAGGTGAGGAGACATGGAAGTAAAAACATTACAATATGTGGAAGACTTCACAAATGAATCAGACAAGAAGATAAAATTCTGCGTATATTGTGGTAATGTCGCGACGCATACAGCCTGCTTTAGCGTGGAACATGCCACTGTTATAGAAAGATATTGTGATACCTGTGTTAAGAATATTACATCCACATGATGGCTGTAAGTAACTATTCTTCATTCTTGGTTGTTTCTGGTACACTGAACAATATCTTCATAGAATGACACCCATTAGTGGGGGAATAAGAAATCAATGTTTTCTTTAGTTTAACAATAGGGTACTAATGCCCATTCATAGAAGGTATTAATTATACAATGAACACCTTTTGATCATTTAGTTCGTAACTAAAAACCATTACAATTTACAATGTCATAAAGCATTATTATCTCGCCAATTCATTAACACCCGGCGGCAGTTTTTAATTTCTGGCGATACTAATTCGATGGGCCTAGATTGTTCTCGAATTCATAGTCATCTATTAGTGTCTCGACGTTGTTTTCATTTAAGTCACTTCTGCTATCTCTTTACGAGGAATATTATTAAAAGGCGCCCTTCACGATAAGATCAAATTTTGAAGAGAAAATGGAGAGCACTTATCTGACAGTGTGACGGGATGGGCAGCTGGAGAATTGATGCACAAAGTAAATGAGTTAATATTCTATTCAGTAGGCGGAGTAATGACGTTTACTGGTATAATTTTGTTCCAAGAATTCATTTATGAACTGTTAACACACCGTGAACCCCCGTTAATTACGTGGTACCCAATAATTGCACTTACACTGATAATTCTAGGCGCTGGAATATGTTATGCAGGATATAGAAAGTTTTAGGAGTAAACCAGGGCATTAACTAATTTGCTGGTTCTATGATGTGTGAACCATCTAATTCAAAGATAAGTCGGTATGAGTATGTTCCGCTATGCTTCTTTCTATTCCTCAAACTCCGCTTCATAATCTTTTTTTGATCAGACTAGATAATGTTGATTTCTCTCTTAATGCAAGTACTCCTGCAATACAGAATAAGACAAACGAGGGAATTTCGAAGTTGTTGAAGCATGTACGACAACTCCACATTCTATCAATAAGTACATCAGAGTCATTAACATCGCCGTGCTCTTATTTAACGGGCTTTATGAAAAATAAAGTTTCAATTGCGCATGCGGACTCCAGTCAGACCTACGCGAAGAAAATAAAGCAAGGATAGTTATACTGGGAGCGTATTTACAATGTATGACAAAAATAATAAAACCAGACCTCTCACCAGGCGAATTTAAATGTAGAACATGTAATACAATGTGGTCAAGTTATATGAAGAGCAGTATTCTATGTACAGATATAACCGCGAGACATGGATTACATGACTTCGATTTTGCCAAACCCATAATTTGATTATCATCAATATTTACTCATTCTGTGAACTAGAGGCTCAACTTTTTTCACTCAATCCAATTTAAGTAAGGTGGGTACAGATGAAGTCGTCTATGAAAGACATAATGGAAGATATTTGGGTTCCTACTCCAACAGAAGCAAAATTGACCTTTTCACGATGTGATTTGTGTGAGAAACCATACGAGGCATACGAAAGTGAAATTGAAAATCCTACGAGTGCGATTTCTGAAGAAGAATTAGAGGAACAAGTGCCATTACTCTTGTTATGCGATCCATGTCGTGAGGAACTTGATGTATTCCATTTGGTCAAGAAACCCTAAGCGTTATGATTCTAGTTCTCGATGTACAGAACAGCGTTCTTAGAAATTGCAGACTGATGAGTTATTATCTAATGATTGGTAGTCGGCGTTTTATTTCCTAGAGCACCTGATGATTTGAGCATTCTAAAGCATAGGGGAAAGATCATCAGATTGAGCAGAAACATTTGACAGCGGTATCATTAAAATTAGTAGCGCGGCATAAGTTAGCATTTGCATTCTACTCGAACACGAAACATTAACTAGAATTGTTTAGACCCCAATGCCAATGCCAATGGTTACTAGACACTAGTAAAAAATATTTTACTTGTCATGATATTTATTCCCGTTCCCTTTGATCTGTCAAATTGTTTTTAGATCATCCCGCGGTCGGCGGTCAATCAAAGGTATTGAAAATAAAACAGAGCTGTTATTGAAGGAAGTACTTGCCCTGGCAAAAAGTATGTGGCGCTAAAGAAAGAGTCTGAAGGTATTTGATTATCATAGGCTACACACATAGGGTAGAATTTGGTTGCATCCACTCCAATCTGCAAACTTTTTCAATCCCATAATTTGCAAAACTTAATTAAACGAATAATTTCTTCTTACTCGCGTTAGAAAATGAGTTTGATGGTTAGAACATCGTTGCTGATTTGTTTATTTGTGTGCACAGTCATTACTTCTCAGACGATCTTTAAAGCACTAGTTGCTAATGCGGAAACAGGACCTATTCAATCAATTGGAAATAACACTAACTCTGATTTTCAGCTTGAACAGTCCGCTACGAATGTTACTTCATCCGATCTCCTTCCATATGTAAACCGAATGCATGGAATATTGATGTCCATCCCTTCAAACTGGACCTTATCTACTAGTGGACTGCCAGACTATACTCAAATAGCAGGTTTTTATTCACCTCTTCAAAATCTTTCTGACTCAATACCGGCTCGCCTTTCAATTTCTGTGATGAACTATCAGCAAAACGTATCGCTCAAAGATTTCACTAACCTGACACTTACTTCATTAAACAGAACAGGCCAATTTAAGGTGATAAGTTCAGATCCTGTTACTCTTGCTGGAAGACCAGGTTACCAAATAATTTTATCAACGTTACCAAATTTGGGAAATCCACTTAATTTCGGGTTAATGCAATCATGGACAGCAGTAGGCACGAAGATTTATCAATTTTCATATAGCACTGAAAGCTCAAAATTTGCGACCTATCTGCCGACTGTTGAGCTAATGCTAAAATCCTTGAGGATACACGATACGAGATAATTCTTCTCTTACTATTCCAGTGTTCTCCATGAGTCTCTCGGGAGAATGGGTGAAAGATCAAATATCTACAGTGAACAACCCATTTCTATAAACCAAGTCGAGATGACCTCACTATTCACTTACTCCGCTTCAAATTTGAAGTTGATCTACCTGTTCCGATTACATATCCTTTAAACTCAAAAAAAATACACGTTAGATTTGATGAAAAACTACTATATCGCTGATTTCAATATCTGTTTCGGCCTCTTTGGGACATGGAGTTCAATCTTTCTTTCATTCTGCCGTATCCGCAACTTATAGAGCAACATGGACAATAATTACTATTATCAAACAGGTAAGATGCAACACTTTGAAGAGTACTCGGCACCCTTGCTATAGGGATCAAATTCCATACCAATTTGAAAGCATTATCCTTGGAAACCAAGAGAGCAGCATCCAAAAAAAAATCCTTTAGTACCTTATAGCTTTAAGCTCAAGTTAGTGAGAGGATGTGCTTCTTAAAAGTCAGACACAATGGACGATTAGGTTCGTAAATAAACGTCGGCCCCATCGAGTTGGTTTTGTAATGCAAAAATCCCTTCTACAGTTTGACTAATATCTGAAGCGGCGCCTTCGACCTTCATCTGTACCGGAATCGACTGCACCACCAAAGGGTACTTATCAGTAGATAGGTGAAAAGCAAGCACTTTGAAACTGGCCTTACTTTTTATAGTCCACAGATAGAAAAATCTCATGAATAATACAAAATTCATTTTGGGAGTTATCATTATGATAACTCTTGGAACAACAGCAATTATGACAACTCCAGGATTGTTTGAATCAGCAAACGCACTCAAGGCGTGTGGAAGTGGAAACACGACTCATAGTCCTAGTAGTGATAATAAGAAAGCGCCTCCTGCGATCACAGGTGACAATGTTTACGTAGCATGGTGGACTAACAAGACCGGAAATGATGAAGTTATGTTCAGAGCTTCTACGGACATAGGCAAGACGTTTGGCGACGTAATTAATTTGAGTAATTCTACAGATTCAAATTCTACAAGAGTAGAGATAGATTCAGATGCAGATAGCGTAGTCGTTACATGGTGGGAAACAAATCAGACTGATGATACCCCGGTTATGAGAGTAAGTAACGACAACGGTAAGACATTTGGACCACTGTTGAAACTTGCTACTGATGGAACTTTAAGCGGCGAGTAATACCCGCCAATATACGGTAGTTTCCCTTCACCTTTCTTTTTTTACTTCAAACAATAGTTAGGGGGAATAAAATCATGAAGTATATTTACTTTGGTAAGTATTGTAGATATTGACACAGTCTTATTTCTTTCTTTGATAATAGTGTTAAACAGGAATGTAGAATCGAATCGAGTTAAGAACAGAGAACATATACGTAAATCTGCTAGATCTAATGACAATAAAGAACACTGCCAATCTATTTTTCTGAAATGAATCGGATAGAAGCATTAGCATAAACTGTTGAGTGATTGCGTAGGTGGCCGATTATTACGTGTCTATTGATCACATGTATTTCATGAGGGTAAGTTGTTGACCAGATCCCAGCCTATGAATTACATTCCTCACATGGCTTCCATTGATTTGTCTGCTTCTGATGTATACTGGAAAGTCAAAGATCATTCCTCTTTCCGATATCCTTTGTTTTAAATCCTGTAGTACTCTGGTTGAATAACATTCGTTGGCATTAATATTGTATCCCGGCTTCAATGGTTTCGTAAATTGATAAATTCTTTCATATTCATCAACGCCATGTTCTATATCAAGTGACATTAAAATTGTAATCATTCTTTGCCATATGTCAGCTCTTAATCTTAAAACGGCGCCAAATACATACTTCACACCTGATTCTTTGCAGCTATCAAGGATCAATTCTAACTCTTCTTTTGAGTCAGTAATTAGAGGTAAAATAGGATCCACATTTACTCCACAAGATACGCCAGCGTCTACAAATCTCTTTATCGTTGTAAACATAGAAGATGCAGGTGGAGTTCCAGGCTCGATGAGACGTCTAACTCTTTCGTTACACGTGGTGATTGACCAAACTAAAAAGCACTTATCATTATATTTTTTGTGTAGTTCCAAGTCCCTTAATATTATACTTGATTTTGTGAATACGTAATAAGGAACGCCGTATCTTTGTAATACTTCAATACATTTTCGTGTTAGATTATACTTTATCTCTGCTGGCTGGTAGGGATCGGTAGCAGACGATACCATTACTGGTTCTATAGCTTCAGATTTCCAAGACCTTAGCTGATTTTCTAATACTTCAGCTGCATTACTTTTGGCATAGATCTTATCAAAGAATTCTGGAGACCATTCATAAGTTGCGTAACAATATCCACACCTGTGTTGACAACCTTGGTATGGATTAATGGTTAGACCTGTATGTCTTTTAACTACGAATGGATGAATTATAGATTTTGACTTCTTCGTCCCAATGTCTGGTACTGCCTTATGATACCACTTTTCCATACAAATGTCTATAAATTTGAGATAAGAGGTCTAATTATAAAGTGAAACCCGTTAGTAGGAGGGGGGAGAGAAGCATCAGAATTTGAAAAGTACCTCATCTCAAAAGCGCATCTGCTCTCATAGATTTTCGTAGTATTCAAAGACCGTATGATTTCAAATTAAGATTGAACGTCAAGGGATTCAATTAAAAGAACCGTTACGAATTTAGCAACATATCCGAAGGTGTATATTGTGGGCACGACTCATCGATACAAGAATTATTTTGCTTAATCTTACTTAATTTAGTCAATGCATAGTGAATGGTAAAAGAGGGAAGGAACGCAACATATGAGAATCTGCCTGATCTCTTAAAGTTTGAAGCATACAGGATATCTCAATTTCATTTTAGTGATTTGGATGAGTTGACCTAAAGCGTGATTGATTAAATTTTCGTTTTCCTGTCATGTCCATTTAAGATAATTTACGCTAACTTAAATATGTCCTTAGAAAAGAAAGTGTCTTCTGCCAAGCATCTTGTGTTTCGTTCGGAGCATAGTTGGCACCAGAAGGGTTAGCAAAAGCATGTCCTACTCCGGGGTAAATATGTATCTCATTTGTAATTCCGTCTTCTTCCAAAGCGGCTTTGAACTGATTAACTTTCTCAACAGGAATGCCTCGATCTTGGTCACCAAATATTCCAAGTACAGGCCACTTTATCTTAGATAAGTTTCCTTTGTCTGTGACCAAAGGCGTACCGTAATACAAGATAGTGGCAGCTAATGGATGATCCTGGCTGTTTAGTGCCAACTGCAATGATTGTCCTCCACCAAAACACCAACCTATCGATGCAACTTTGAATGAATCAACGTTCGGTAAAGAACTAACATATTTTACGGCTGTTTGCAGGTTGCTGATTGCATGTTCTGGATTATTCCTGACGGACTGGACCATTCTTCTTGTATCGTTAGGATCTACCGAAACTTCCCCTTTGAACAAATCTACTGCGAGTACAACATATCCTTGTCGAGCCAACAGATTGGCCATATTCTTGATATAATCATTTAATCCCTTATTTTCGTGAATCATAATGACTGCGGGAAGTTTAGAGGATTGGTTCCCCTGTCCCACGGGAAATACAAGATATCCATCTGCATCTTCAAAGTAATGTATAGTACTGTTTTGCAATTCGGTATCAGTGCCGTTACCAAAAGAATTGCTCAATGCCGTCACATTTTTAATAGGATTATTGGCTCCCACTGATTGTGCATGTACTAAATTCATGTAGTTGGGAAATAACAACATAGAACCGAGAATCAGAATGATACTCCACGATATCCCTTTTCTATTCATTAATCTTTTCAGTACCGCTGCCGACTATTTATTTAATAGGTAACTAAGTTACACATTGCTTTGTAGTTTCGGATCAATTCATCCGCAGCCCATTTGGATGCGTCCATACAGATCAGCCATCAATAGTGGCCTCTACATTCCAAAAAGACGAGATGATACTTGTTGTGGTCGCTAATTATTCAAGTCTACTTTGTAAAGGGGATCATTGAATAACCGTAGCTATCAGGCAAAGGTACATTGCCAACCATCCTGTATTTTATTTGTTTACGCAGATAGTAATACTCCGACAAATCTGCTATACACGTGCAACAAAAATCAGTTGCTAGTCCTGTATTTCGCATATCCTGGATGATTCCTTCGTGAGAATTGATTATTGCTAACGTACCCCACAGCTTTTGCTTTGTACGACTGTCGTCAATATTCATCATAAGCAACCGCCACAAGAATTTCGCACGGGATAGGAATTTATCAATGTCAGCGACGACAAATTCTTCAGTGCAAGCAGGACAGTATAGTCGAACTCTGGTTTTCTCATAACGGGATCGCGAGGAGTCGTCTAAGGAGGTCATATGAAAATCTTGGCTTGCGAGTTTTTTCGTTTGAACTCATTAATGATATCTCGCTGTGATCTTTTGCAATTGTGAGTTTGATAGTTTGCGAAATTACACATACACAATTCGACAAGAAATTAAAAAGAGTTACGATAATATAGCAATAGACTTCCTTGCGTTTTGATAATTTAATCATCTTGAAAAAATAATTGAGGGTTTGTAAACGCATATTGATTTGCCATTTGGAGCCAACTATCTGTCTCTCATTTCTTATTTTACCGTTTGATTGGTCATCTTCCATACCCCATCTTGAGGATGCCACATTCCGCCCCTGAAATGGTCTTCCCAATTCCCTCCTAGTCCTCTCCCGTGCATTAATCCAAGTGACTTCAAAGGAAAGCCTTCACTCGTATGTAACACTTGTCCATTCCCAGGATCTACTGTTACTCTGTATCCAGTCTTAATTCCATTGTCTGCTACGAAAAACGTATACACTAAATATCCTTGTGCAATTCCTATGTGACCTCCTAGTACGGTACCGTTAGTAATCTGATTTTGTGCTGTCTCAGATGCCTGTGAGAAACTTACTTTTTGGTTTTGGTTGATGAAATTATTTATGGCTTCTCGAACATTCACGGATCCTGTTATGTTTGCCATCGGATGGTCTTTCATAGGGAATTGTGCTGTCGCCATCGGAAGTACCACAATGATGACCGAGGTTAGCAAACCGGCTGCCAAGATATATGTTACAAGACTTTTTCTGCTCGTTTTCAATAAATTGACCATAAATTATTGAGTAGATCTTTTTGTTATAATCCTTGTTTACGTATGATACTTAACAAAGTTCCTCATCGTTTAGTTTGTGTGATGAAATCAATTTCATGCCAAATGTCTCTAGAATGTTTGTCCGCTGGCTTGGGAAAAGCCCTTAAGGACATAAAAAGACATGCCATAAGGCCATATGTATAATTTGTATACGTATGAGAAAGTATTATTGATCAATTTGTTTTTTAGGTCGAATTCCATATCGTCGTAGTGGTACTCCAGGAAGATGAGGAAAACATGAACGGCAATAATATTCAAGAAGTTATGGAGGAGGTAGAGGAAACGGCAGAAGAAGCAAGCACATCTGGACCTGAAAATATGAATGAAAATGAAGAGGTGGATGGTATAGATGTTGAATTCAATACTGATGCTACTACCATGGAAGTGGATCTAGCAGTTCGCCGAAACGACGTTCTGAAAAGGCCTATCATCAAGGAGAAATATCATCCAAGTAATGAAGATAAAATTATTATAAGGTTACAAGAGCAACTAAACAAGCACTTTCAGTCGAGTAAAAGGACAGAAGATGTTCTAAAACAAATACAAAGGAAATTGGTACAAGTAGAAAAGTTTGCAGTCATTAACAATAAACAACATGAAAGTATCAGAAAGATGCAGTATCAATTTAATGACATTCAAAGAACAATAACTAAGTTAGACAAATCAATTACAATTCTCAGATCAAAAGGGAGTGCTAATTCCAATTCAAGACTTAAACTAGGCAAGAACAGCATTAAGTACAAAAAAGGTAAAAATTCGACAAAAAAGGGCCATGGGACAAGAAAATAAAAGCAATGAGAATGGGAAGCTGTTAAAATTGAACTCGTATTGGCCAGGCAATTAACGCTTCACTCACAATTTTCACTCGCCAAATGAAGAGAAACTATTCCAATATTCCAGCGACTACACCTACGCTATGGCCCACAAACAATCTTTCAAAACATAGTTTAAAATGATTTGGCTAATCCGATTCGCGTATTTTGCTAGTAATCACGTCTGTCTTCCCAAAAATGATTTCATAAACTTGCTTTTTTTCATCAACTTTGAGCTCTCTGCCATATTGATATTTTAGATTAAGCAAATAGTGGGTAATAATACAACCATGTACAAAACCAGTGATATATTCTTCATCATCTTGATAAGTCTCTTTGGTATGGAGACCATCTCGAATCGTTTTCAATATTTCGGTGATTGAATCAGTGTACAAGTTAATAATTTCATATAGCCGTTCAGTTTCTGCAGGGGCAAGAGGCATTAAGATATAATCAATCTCATTAGATAATATATTCGTGTTCCTATGGGTCTCATCCGACCAATCTGACAAATGCGTTTTTTAATTGTAGCCATGTGCTCTTGTTACCGAGTGTTTCAATACAATTGCACAGATATGATCATCCAATGAATAAAATGTATATGACACAATTCAAATGAGAGGAATGACGGTTCTTGCGACTTGGTTTTTATTGTAGTAGAAATAATTCAATGATAGAATCATCCTCTTTGTTTTATACTATGATATGCATAACAGCCATTGTCCTCATTTACTAGAAGTTTTTCTTGT
>JBAWET010000149.1:0-11283 GCA_049591355.1 Nitrososphaeraceae archaeon | reverse complement strand
ATATTCCTTGTTTAATATACTTGTACTCCCACTCTGGTCACTGATATCCATTTTTTCCACAAAGACAACTGTCCCCTTTCCCTCAGTAGGGATAAGAATTTGTTCAGACATATGAATATGGGGTCTAGTTGTACAGCCGCTTCTAAATTCTACATAATAAATTTATTCTTCTGAAGAAATTTACTCAGCCATCTTTCGCATCATAAAGTCCCCGGTGAAATGCTTTTCATGTTCTATTTTTGGTATCTCGGTCATATTATTTACATTCAGTATTTTTAGGTCCATTATTATTTACTACCATAATTGTCTAGTTTCCGAGAATATTAATGCTACTGGCTGTTAAAATTACACCATTGCAGACTATTTGTTCCTTTGCATGAGTGCGTATTTTGAGAACAGGACTTTAGAAACACAGTAGCATGTTCTAAGAGACCAAGATCAGCTGAATTTCTGGTCTGGAGGTATTTTGGATCTTAAGTATCTTGACTCAAAAATTGAAGTGATTGTTCTTTTGAATATCCTAGGGTTTTCTCCGATTTGTAAAGCTTGTACCGATAATTCCGCTTGCAAGACTCTCATAGCATCTTTATACCCATAAATGATTGTTAAATTAGAAAATTTTTATGTTAACTATTCTACACTCACTGTCTTTTAGACTCTTATTTTCATTCAAATTTAGTAGGGAATGAAAGAAACAAAATCAGAATTAACCCCAGCAAAGTATAAACTTGAACAACCCATTGTCCTTAAGAGAATCGTGCATAGAAGGGATTTTCGTATAAAGACATCATTATTATCTTCAATTCTTAATGACTCCCTTGGTAGGGCGTTTGACGACTATGTGAAATGCATGGGGTATAGTAATTATGAGAAAAAGGTCAACAGCGCGGAGCAAACGACTGAAGATTTCAATATGCTTGCTAATAAATAAATCTCATTTTCTGATTGCGCTGAGATAGACCGAACTAGATTCTATTCATTGGTGGACTAAAATGCTCCCATTATCTGCGTTTGTCATGGTATCGGCTAAGAAATAGTATGGTATCTTTGCCAATTGCTCGATTTTCCAGTGACAGCTCCAACAAAATCCACATATAATGCAACCAAACTGGGTTCTTACATTGCAGGACCTACATTCGTGGTATTTATAGCCAATACTATCCCTTAGATACTCATGTTTTAAGTAATTTCTCTTTGTCCCGATTGTTCGGGATATCATTTCAATATGTATTATATACCTATACTATAATATATGTTCTTTGGAAATATTATATAGTAATTACTAAGTATTGTATCGTTTCTTCGTTATAGAATATCTCTTCTGATATCAGTATGTTAAGTCGTTTGGGATACCATATTAGATGAGGTAATTGAAGGTGACTTCTTTATTGTGTAGAGACAGAAGTCGCACTCTTCACACATATAGTACAAACTATCGAAATCAGAACACAAGGTCATGATGTTGTAACAACGTGGACACTCTATATCATGTTCCAGTGATGGAGATAAGGTTGTATGGTCTTCTTTTCCTTTTGAAGGCACATATTCTAACTTGGTGACATTTTTTTCCTTTCTCATTTTGCTATTATCTCCTTTTATGTCACTCATTGTTATTAAATGCTAAATCACCACACCGGGAGGGGGTATATAGTGAAATGGCTTAGGGTAACAAGCAACACAGTTTTGAAGGCTCAAGATGTCACATTATGTATATCATATTTACAGAAAACAATAATGTAAAAAAATATGAATACTAATTTCATGAATAATGTTATCAAACATTCCTTTAATCGGCCAAGCTAAAATGTTTAATCAAAATGAAGAAATAATTGCATAACCCTATGTTAAATTTGAATAGATCTAACGCACTAAATTGATTTATTTTTAATCAGTGTGAGTGCAAGAATAGAAAGAATCCCCATTTTATTATAGTGTCGGCACTAACTGATCAGGTGAATTATATCGATATTCATAGTGGTAGCGGTAAGGAGCTGCGCGAGGGTTCTTGGATAAATCAGCTGCATCACGGGTTATGCTAATTTCGTTCCATACTCGATTGGAGTGGGATATGAATAAATGGGGAGATCAGAATTGTATGCAGGAACGTTCGTATTAACAAACCAAACAAGTAACAGACACTTTTTCTAAATTCATGAATTACGGTTATTAGATCTCCCAAAATAGAAATAATGCAAATGATACTAGTAAAGAGGTCAAGAACTATAATGCTGATACAGACCATATTATCATCAAATATTAGTTTGTCTTCAGAAAATTACCATTGACGTTTGTCACCTTCAAGGAGACCAGAATCTGAGTGAATTCTATCTATATGTTTGGAGAGTTCGTTTTTATCTTTAAACTTCGATTCACAATACGGACAGGAAACTTGACCATCAGTTGACATTCAAGGATATTATGTATGTCCTTTGCATTTAAGCTAATCGTTGTGGATTATTTTATATTTACAACATACGGTTGGCATCAAAAAAAAATTTTAAGAAATTATATCGCTTAAGGTTATTAAATGGCCATGAATTCGTCCTTTTGGTTTAGCAATCTGAGATCATCATCTGTATCTATCATCCATTCCACTAGGTGATCATTTAGCTTGTGGTACTTCGCTAGATGTTCCTTGCGTTTTTCATTATCAATTTGTTGTTTACATACGCCACATATCAAGTGGAATTACTTTCACAACATATTGAGAGATGGTGGAATTTTAACCTATCATATCGCTAGCGATATTAGAGTGGTATCCTTTTGCAAAACTCTTCACAAGCAGAAATCTCGGGGGTTAATCTGCACCCTTCAAAGTTAGTTCAAATTCTCCTTCAAAAACATGAATATGAGTGATGGTTCCATTGGGCCTCAGACCAATAAATTGAAATTAATGAAACGTACACATCCTATCATATCTCGAACGATCTATATCGATTCCCACAAAAGAAACTACTTGGTTGATGGTGTGGCCCCATAGCATGGTCTGGGATGGCGGCCTGAGGCTACTGAGGTTTCCTATCAACCAGTTTCAAAAAGCACATATTATTAGATATCTCGGGTTATATGTTGATTCGATATGATCTACTAACAACATACGATCGCAATATAGTCTATTTAGATGGTGTAGGCTCTGTTTAAGATAGTTAGAATTAGTTTGATATAACTATGCAGGCTCTGTTATTGCATTCACACTTTGGTTCAAAGCAGCCTCGGCTATATCCGCTCCATGCTCGGCAGTTCTCCTTATCTCTGCCAAGATCAATGGGACAGATGTCGAATCGTAATCTTGAAATTTGTTCAACATTGCTAGAATATCATTTTCAAACGAAGCGATACTCTGTACTTGATCTGTTATCTTATCGGCCGCATAATAATCCCCTTGCAAGAACGCTGCTACAGAATTGTCTACTAATTTAAGTGACATTTCGCTCATCTCTTTAATCTTCAACAAAATTTCGTTAGGCAACTTTATATCAGTATGCTGACATTCATACGCAATGCGTGAGCCATGATCAGCAATTCTTTCAAGACTTTTTCCGGCGGCACGATAGGCAAAACAGTCTGTAGGCTTCTTCAACCCTATTTCATACAAAAGTCTTTCATGCTGTGATGCGATTACGAGATTTCTAAGCAGATACAAGCTGAACCTATCAACTTCATCGTCCGCTCTTATTGTATTCTTCGCTAACTCCTTATCGTTGCTGCACAATGCGGTGATAGCATCCCTATGCATAGATACCCCTATCAGAAACATCCTTCTTAAGGCGGTGTTCATTGACAATCCTGCTGCTATGCCCATTAAAATCGTGACAGTTATGAGCTCGGATGAATCTTCAATTATCTCGGCGCCAATAAGATTTCTGTTAACTACCTCTCTCACAGCATCACGTTGTTTAGGAAGAAATCTTTCTCCCTCAGGTTTTATGTGTATAATATTGTAACCACGCAAATACATAGATATTACTTTGCGTTTCACAGTATTCGCGCCTTCCTTCCCACTGACTTTGCATGTACATTCTTCCGTAAGTGATGTTCTCATAATATTTGGAAATACTGAAAGTGAGCTGTTCATCCCTCGTACGATAGTTACGGGGTCGCCTACTCTGAGTTGCATTTCAGCCATCCATTTTTTTGGGAGTGAAATTATGAAAGTTGATCTACCCGTAAATTGAAGTTTGCGAGTTTCATTATTGTCCACGGGCGGCATACAGGTTCGATGGGATTATTTATCACAACTCACATATGCATTTTATCACTTGTGATCATATGCCACTATAGGATCTAAATAGAGGCTAGTATGTCATTTTCATCTTCGAGGGCTAGAGTCAGCAGTGACAATGTAGTGAACACAATCGCTGATATAACAGGCATGGTCGGCAATTCTTTCTAAATATCTCAGTATAAGCAGGGCAGAGATAAAACACCTTACTTCTGCATAAGCATATTCTCTGTCCCGTGGCGTCAGCACGAATCTCAAATACGATCTATAGAGTGCGTCCACACTATCATCCATCATATAGAGCTTTTGTGAAGTGTCCTTGTCGAGTTTTTTTAGTGATTCGACGCTAAGTTTTATCATATTTTTAGCTGTATTTGCCATTTCGATGACATAGGACTTGTCGCAGTCTGGAATAGGCCCGATCGCTTCCAGTACATCTGAAATATCATATGCATACCTACCAAATCTTGAAAAGCCGTATGCGACATCCATGCAAGACTGGATGAATCTAAGATCTCTTGCTACTGGTTGGTATCTTGCTATTAATTCAGTTGCAAAATCCGCCACTTCTAGCTGAAGAATTCTGAGCTTTTCTGAATATTCAAAGATCTGTGGCCGAAGCATAACTCCCTTTTCGTATGATTCTAAAGCCGCATTAACAGACTCCTCTGACAGAGTGGCCATGTCCATTATTAGATTTCTGATGCGATCTAACCCTATGTCAAGAAGCCGAGCCAAGCTACGTAACTATCCAAACTTTCCAGAGATGTATCTCTCTGTCAATTCTTTTTCTGGATTCTTGAATATCTGACTTGTTGCTCCGTATTCAATCATTTCTCCAAGATACATAAAAGCTGTGAAATCTGACACTCTTGCAGCCTGCTGCATATTATGTGTCACGATTACAATGGTAACATGTTCCTTAAGACTTCGTACAAGCTCTTCAATTTTTGAAGATGCCAATGGATCTAGAGCTGATGTTGGCTCGTCCATGAGTAACACTTCTGGCTGCATCGCAAGTGCTCTTGCAATGCAAAGTCGTTGTTGTTGGCCTCCAGACAAACTCATGCCTGGCTTGTCAAGTTCAGTTTTTACCTCGTCCCATAGTGCGGCACCTTTTAGACTTTCCTCCACAACTTCTGCGATTAGGTTCTTGTCTTTAATCCCATTTAGTTTCAACCCAGCAGCAACATTATCCGCTATACTCATCGTTGGAAACGGATTTGGTTTTTGAAACACCATCCCTACACGTCTCTTAACAACTACCGGATCAATGGATTTATCGTAAATATCTGCCCCGTCAACCAACACTTGACCTTCTACTCGAGCACCGGGGGTCATTTCGTGCATACGATTTAGACATCGAATAAGTGTGGTTTTCCCACATCCAGATGGCCCTATAAAAGCAGTCACGGATTTATCTTTAATATTTAAATTGATATTTTTTAAGGCTTGTTTCCGACCAAACCAGCCATTTATTTCCTTAATAACAACTTTGTACCTAACAGTGGTTTCTACTGGGCCAGCTACCGCTGCTTTCTCCTCGCGCATTACTTCTTCCACAGTCAAGGACCTGCTAAAATAGGCCATGTCAGCTACATATGGATTGTCTATATAGTTAATATAGAAGAATATTGAATCAAACTTCTGCTCTAACAGTGAATCCCTTTTTATGAGCGAGCAATCTCAATACCACATTCACACCCAAGACCATTAATATGAGTACTAGGGCTGCACCCCATCCAAATGAATGCGCTGATTCATATGGTTGGCTTGCCAGTCTCCAGATTCTTAATGGAAGTGCATCAACAGGACCCTCGAGGCTGGAAAAGAAAAGGCTTGTCCCCAATATTGTCATGATGAGGGGCGCTGTTTCTCCTGCAATTCTAGCTATTCCAAGCCCAATCCCCGTAAGAACTCCGCTTTTGGCAGTCATTAGTACAATATTTAATGTGATTTTGGCCTTGGAAATACCCAATGCGTAACCTGCTTCCCGGAGGGAATGAGGAACTATCCTTAGCGTCTCCTCGGTAACTATGACCACAATGGGTATCATTATTATCGAGAGTGATAGAGCACCTGCCCATACTGAAAAAGATCCTAGCACCAGGACAACGGTAACATATCCTACTATGCCGATGACAATTGAGGGAAGTCCTGTCAAGACACTATTAAGAAACCGTACTGCAGAAGGAAATATTCCATTTCCTGCGAATTCTGAAAGGTATATACCGGTAAGTACGCCAACAGGAGTTGCAATTAATGATGCCAAACCAACGACTATTATAGTCCCTTGGATTGCAGGTCCTATCCCTCCTTTTCCAGAACCAATAGAACCCTGCGTAGCTACCAAGAACTCTAAGCTTAGTGCGGCAACACCATTTTTCACCACTTCTAGTAGGATACTCCCGAGTGGGATTATAGCAGCAACAACGCATACTATAGCAAATATAGTAGCAAGCCTATCGATAATAATACGTTTACGATAAGTCTTTTTCATATGTCCATGAAGTACCAGCCTGTAATCTTTTCTCTCTGCATTGTTCATTTCTTTTTATCGCCTGCTGGCACTTTCACCATTTTCCTTACAAGTAGTCTTGCTCCAATATTGATTATCATGGTGAGAATTAGAAGAACTGCACCAAGACCAATCAGGGCTGAAAGGTGCAAATCAGAAGACGCCTCATTAAATTCATTGGCGATCAGACTTGAGAGAGTTTGGCTTTGAGAAAATAGTGTTGTTGGAATTGCGGCTATGCCTATAACGTTACCAATAATCATTGTTACCAAGATAGTTTCACCCACTGCCCGGCCAAGACCAAGAATGGCAGCTCCAAGAATTCCTGCTTTTGCGTACGGAAAGACAGCTATCCTGACTGCTTCCCATCTGGTGGCACCTAAGCTATACGCAGCTTCCCTCTGAGAGTTAGGGACTACCCTCATCACCTCGCGGCATATTGAAGATATAATGGGGATAATCATTATTGCAAGGACAATCCCTGCTGTAAAAACATCTAGTCCAAATGGATATTTATCGAAGATTGGTATCCAATGAAACGTATTATACAGTGGCATTTCAATCAAATCTCTTATCCAAAATCTAAAGACAAACAGTGCCCAGAGCCCGTAGATGATACTTGGTACGGCAGCTAATAATTCGATTACGAACGATATGGGAGCGGCGAAACGTGGTGGTGACATTTCAGATACGAATGTAGCTATTCCCAAGCTGATAGGTACGCCGATCACCATAGCTATTGCGGAACTTACAAGAGTACCCACAATGTAAGGTAATGCGCCAAAAGATTCCCTGCCTTCCACAGCATTCCAATCAGTTCCGGTAAGAAATCCTATTATCCCTTCGTATGAAAAAATTTCGATGGATCCTCGGAGTACAGAAAATGCGACTAGAGATACCATGAGTACCGTATAAGCTGCTGCAATAACTACAATTGCTCGGAATATATTATCGCTCTTTCTCTTCCCTCCGAAACGATTAGACAGAAATTGTCTATTTTTAGAAGTGAACGCTGCTATAATCCAAACACCTGGTGCTAGAATCTAAAGAATTGACATATTATGGATTACACAATAGAAGACTATAGATACCTATATTCTATATAGAAAAAAGATGAGGTGAAGGTAACCCTCTAAAGTAGAGGTTTGCCCTTGAACGTTAGTGATTTCAGTGTATCCTGGTCGAGTTTCACGACATTATCTGGCAGAGGAACATAGTTAAGAGATTCGCCAGTCTTCTGTCCATCAGTTATTGCCCAGGATATAAAGTCCACTAATGCTTTGGCTTTTGCTTCATCTAAGTTAGGATCGGTGCTCATTTCCTTATAGAGCAATAGATATGAAAAGCTTGCTATAGAATAGGAATCATTCCCTAGTGCATTAACCATTGTAATGTTTGTCCATGCTTCGTCTCCTTTAGGCAGAGCTCCTGGTTGGGATGCCACAGCTGCTACAGCTGCCTTTGTGGATGCAATAGATGGCTCAATGAAGGTGCCTTCTTTATTTTTGATAAATGCGAAAGGCGTGTTTGTTGACAGGGCATAACTCAGTTCAATGTATCCGATTGTATTTGCTGTGCCTTTTATAGCATTAGCCACACCTTCATTGCCTGGAGCACCAATGCCAGTTGGCCACGAGACAGATTTACCTACTCCAACTTGTTGTTTCCAAGCAGAACTAACGTTAGAAAGGTAGTCTGTCCACACAAAACTAGTTCCGGAACCATCAGATCTATGCACCACTACAATGTCATCTCCAGGAAGTGTCTTATCAGGATTCAATGACACTATTTTAGGATCATTCCATTTAGTGATCTTCCCTAGAAATATGTCTGCAAGTACATCGCCTGTCAATTTCAATCCTTTCTCGGGAATGCTGGGTATATTGTAGGCTGCTACTACTGAACCTATTGTTTCAGGAATGTGAACAGCACCTGGTGCGCTTTGTGCTTCCAGTGCGGTAAGTGGCGCATCGGTGGCTCCGAAATCGACTGTTTTGGCAGTGAATTGCTTTATACCACCTCCACTTCCAATGGATTGATAATTAATGTCGACATCTGGTTTTATCGTTTTGTAGTCTACTCTCCACGTATCTATTAATGGAAAAGGAAATGTTGCCCCAGCCCCATTAATTACTATCTTGCTTTGGGCATGAACACTGAGCATGCTAGAAGGAATAATGAGTCCCAACAACATCCCAGTGATAATGCCTGCGATCATCATATTTTTTTGCATATCAAAACGACGTAGTAGCACTTTGTTCTTATTCATTTACCATATTTTTAACGTAGTCTATAGGTATCTATATGAATACTTTAAGCACCTTATAAAAGCACGAGTTCTACGAGGATCATTTTCCAATAGCAGGATTTCTGGCTGTCGTCTTTTTACACTGAATTTTGTCATTTTATGATTTACATATAACATCAACATTTGCTTGATGGCTTATGACATTGAACACAGTGCTTCAATCGGTGATATCTTGCAAGGTTACGTACATTATGATAAATTTGAGTGACCAGTAATCGAATTAGAAATGCATCAATCATATCAAATGAGATATTTTCAATCCTCGCTTGAAAAATTGATGCTGACAATTATTTGGCAGCAATAAAAGGAAAGAACCATCTTTCTAGCTTGAACTTCACGTCAGAATATGTTCAAAGTACATTCCTATAGCATGACAATTTTTTGTATTTTTCCACCGTCAAGATACACATGTTCTATATATTTCACATAGTGAACAGTGACACAAGGGATTAATATAGATGAACATTATAAATAAAAAGAATGACAGCTCGTTTATCTGTAGGTTGTTTGATCACGGCTGTGGGATAAACGAGCTGACATTCAAAGTGATTAATAATTTTTGTTACGGTACAACAATGTGATGCTTATTTTTCAATGCCCAGGAAATTTGGTTACTTGCTAAGAATAACTCAGAAATAAGAAGATTCTGTTCCGTTAATGGCTTTTGCCGCCAAACCAGTTAGATTATCCATTAATTGGGTCGGATTGAAATCAAATTTCACGCTGGAACCGAATTGCTTTAAAGCCTCTGATGCTTTGGTATCAGCCTTCATGTTCATCAAAATATTTCTTACTTGATCCATCAATTGAGGACTAATCTCGGATCTATGAGAAATTATTCCAAGGGGGATCTCCATTGTCTTTCCAACGATTTTCAATTGTGAGTTTATTGAAGATGGTAAGGCATTAAAAAAAGTTGAAGACAAGACACCGGCGTCTACGGTTCCCTTCAAGACTTTGGATAAAGTCTCGTTTTCACTTCCAGTAAAAATGTATATCATGTCGGCCGGAGAGCTAGGGGGAGAAAACTTAACACCATTTCCAATCAGATATGACTTTGGTAGGAGATAGCCGACACTGGATTCCCCAGATGTGAATCCTATACTCTTTCCTCCATTTAGGTCGTAAAGATGGTATATAACCGGAGAAGATTTTTTTGTGATGATCAAGGAGCTATATGCTGGCTTGTTTTCTCCCCAAATTGCCATGAACGGAGTAGCTCCACTTTTGTTATCGACTAATGCCGAGATAAAAGAAGAGTCAATGAAAAGATCAACCTTTTGTTCCCTTAATAAATTAACCATAGCACTAATATTGTCAACTGCCATAAAATTAGGGTTAGTTCCATTGCCCAGATTTGAGGCAATATAATTGATTAAATCCTGATTAAAATGTTGTTTATCAGCAAGATCAGTTTTGCCTATTACTTCATCACCCTCCAAATTAATTATACCTAATGTAACGTTTGATTCAGATTGCGCTAACCCACTTTTAAGAGGAACTAATATGAAAAAAGTCAACAATATAGCAGTTACGGCAATCATCATTTTATTCAATAACATTTTTTGAGCTGATTGTAGAAATCGTATTATTATCCTTTATCTATTGATAACCCTGTCTTCTATATTAGATCCCGTGATCTATATATTTATTAATTCCAAGTCTTTTTTCAATACTATCTCTAATTCATATTACTATTATTACTAATATATGAGATCCATATTAAAGTAACAGTAGTTTATGCTGATATTTTCGACCTAGCTTTTAAATAATTAATCTCTTTAGTGTGAATCGATGTATAAAAAATACACAGCCGTGATCAGCCTAAGCTTTATTGTCTCGGCAGCGATAGCAGCGACAATTTTGCAGTTGAATTACGCTTATGCACAAAAAGCCGAAACCCTAGATTTTTTAGAAACAGTTAGAAATATCGCCCACGATGACGTGTTTGTACAATTGAGAATAACTGGTGGTACGACCCAAAATTTTACCATTGATGGAAATCCAAGCAACATTGATGCTCCTACTATTCAAATCGTCAAATTCACGCTTCCGAGACAAAGTACCACTCCAGGAATACTCCCATTAAAAATAGGCGATGGATATTTTGCCTGTCTTTCTCTCAAGGGTACAGAAGCTAGCTGTCTGCGGTCTACAATAGATTCTCTTACCATAGCACAAGCCAAGGCGTTGGATGTAAAAGTCATACCCCAATAAAATACATCCTCTCTGATT
>JBAWET010000148.1:0-2230 GCA_049591355.1 Nitrososphaeraceae archaeon | reverse complement strand
TCCATGATGTGTTGCAAGAACTTCAGGCTAGAAAAAGCCGACTCAATTAATGATATTTCTGATTAGAGACCATCTTCATCCTCTGTTTCTATATTATCATTAGTGACTGAAACCAAGATACCGTTATGCTCACTCAGGAGTGACTCTAGGACCGACTTTGACAATAGGATTTAAGTTTCAGAATAAATAAGGGGATTTATCAAATTGAAGCAGTTTGAAATTTATTTATCCGATTTTCATTTTTACCACCATTGTTTCCATTATCATTATTCATCATGACGGTGTTTTAATTTCTGCAAAAAAGGTCAAAACATATGAAGATATTAATATGACTGATTCAAATCTCAGATTCCAACCCATTGCTTCAGGATTTGAATTTCCAACTGGAATGGCATTTCTCAGTCTTGACGATATTTTGGTTATTGAGAAAAATACTGGCAATGTGATAAGAATCAAGAATGGTACAGAACTGAAGGAACCTGTACTGCATGTCAATGTCGCAAATATGAGTGAGCGAGGCCTATTGGGAATTGCTGTTTCTCAAAGTGATGACAATAATATCACAAATCCACGCTATGTTTTCTTATTTTATACGGAGACTGATAAAAATGATAGCCAAAAGATTTTAGGAAATCGACTCTATAGATATGAATTTATTGATGACAAATTAGTTAATCCAAAGCTGTTACTGGATTTACCATATTTACCTGGGCCATCACATGATGGAGGAGTACTGAGGACTGGTCCTGACAACGATAGCATTTATCTTGTAATTGGTAACCTTAATTTTGCACAAAATGAAACTTATATTACCAGAGCCCAAAATGCCAAAGACGGTCCGACTCCTGACGGAAGAGGTGGAATACTTAGAGTAACATTTGATGGGGATGTAGTAGGTGGCAGAGGTATTCTTGGCAATGAAAGTCCATTAAACAAGTACTATGCATACGGCTTGAGAAATAGTTTTGGGATTGGGTTTGACCCTATATCCGGAAATCTCTGGGATACAGAAAACGGGCAAAGCAAGCACGATGAAATCAATTTAGTAAGAGCAGGTTTTAACAGTGGATGGAAAGTAATACAAGGCCCATCCTCACTAGAAAAGGATTTTGACGTGAAAGACCTAGAGGACTTTGACGGTAAAGGTGAATACAGAGACCCAGAATTTGAATGGCTTGATGCAGTAGCACCTACGTCGGTCTTGTTCTTTAACTCCAACAAATTAGGCTCCGAATATGAAAATGGTTTGTTTGTGGGAAGCGTAGATGGAACGCTTTATCACTTTGCTCTGGATGTAAATAGGTCGCATCTGAACTTGGTGGGTCCGCTTGCTGACAAAATTGCAAACAATTCAGAAGAGTTACAAGACCTGATTTTTGCAAACAGGTTAGGAACAATTACTGACTTGCAAGTAGGACCAAATGGCAACATGTACATACTTGCTAACTACAAAAGGGATGGTACAATATTTATGATTAGTCCCATGGGGGGCAAGTCAGCCAACGCGGAACATATAATCTCCCATCCCTGACGTTTAAATGAGTTCCGTAATCAAACATCATCCATTTTCTACCAACTGCGGCACAACAAATTCAGCAGTTAATAGACAGTATAGAAAACAATGACCAAAGTGAACGCGCAAAATCACATCTGATAAATAGACTAGAAAAGGCATTAGATGCTCTGACTGAGACTCTCCTGAGAAACATGCGATTACGGAATAATATGTAAAATGACAACAACGAGATTAGATATCAGATGAAGAGTGTAATATCGTTACTATTTATTGGTTTTCTATTTATTGGAGTAATACCCACTGAATCCTTAGCAATAGCTATTCACAGACCTGACATGCGTATGGCCGCAATAGGAGACATGGGTTGTAGTCCCGTCACAAGTAAATTAATCCAGGAAATCAATAATAAAATGCCAAGAATAATACTTGCTCTAGGAGATCTATCCTACCAAAAATACAACGCTGATTGCTGGCTTAATATTGTCTCTCCTGTTGAAAGGTGACCACGATTACGACTCTATCTCTCTTTTAAAGCAGTACAAGAATCATTTTAACTTGAGCCAAGAATATTATTCCTTTAACATTCAGAATGTACATTTCATAGCACTTGCAACGGAGATACCGTTTGGTGTTAATTCGTCCCAATACAACTTTGTAAAAAGGGATCTTGAATCAGTTTCCAAAAATTCTGAGATTAAATGGATTATTGTAACC
>JBAWET010000147.1:0-4420 GCA_049591355.1 Nitrososphaeraceae archaeon | reverse complement strand
AACCCATAAAGTCCATGTTCATATGAATATGTACAATATCAGGCTGTATTTCATCGACAATTTTTAACAAAACCCGATAATTTTCATTATTAGCTGGTGCTAAACCAAAGAAATCGCCATCACCTTCATCGTTGCTAGCAACAAGAACATTCAATCCCTTTTTGCATAGCTGTCTTACTAGATTAAAGGTGTAACGTCCTACTCCGCCGCGCATTGGGGGATATTCAGTAGACACCATTAGAATTTTAGGCAGTTGATTCTTGATCATTGTTCAACAACCTCCAGAATCTTGTAAATTTTCTGAGTATAATAAAAACAGATTCTGTAGCATCATGATATTAACGACATCATACTTTATAATGATAAAACATAATTCCGATCTATCAATAAATCTTATTGAAGAAGTGTTGACAATACATATTTAGTCAAAAGACGATAATCTGTTTTGAATTTATTGGCGCGACGCTTCCAAATTGGCTGTATTTTTGCCATGATTTGCTTTTCGATTATCTTTCACTATGTCCGTTTCAACCCGACTTATGGGGATTCTGTCCCTTTGCTTCGTATACATAGTGATAATAAAACACTAGACCGTGGTCTTCCACGATTTTATGACTGCATAGATAACGCCATAGACCACAGCGTCAAAAAGCAAAAAGACCCTTATTTTAAAGCAGAGCCTACTCTTAACGAAGTCTTAGGGTGCTACTACAAAAATTTTGTGGATGGGACTGTTGATAAACACAAGGACAAGTAGGTAGACAATATGACAAATATTCTAAAAGGTGGCCTAATAATCGCTATTGGAATTTTGGTAGTTACATCTTTTATCCAAAGTCTATTTCTGACGTCTGCGTACGCATTAACAAGATATTTTAACTGCGTCACTAGGATTGCAAACGGGAATGGTACTATGACTTTGGAAAATGTGAAAGGTTGTTATTATAAAGTATTTCAAGGCGCGAGGGATGCCGACGCGAATGGTAACAAAATCAAAATCAAATAAAGTGCCATTAAACATCTACTTTGCGAGAAAAACAAATGATTCAATAACAAATAATTAACAAATAATAATCAATTAATATTCCCGTCGATTATTTAAGAAGAAATAAGAAACAACAATTTGTTGTTCATGATGGTTTAACTCTCGTTATTCAACACAGCGACTGTATTTTGATTGTCTTCTTGGATCCGAAAACTCTGCGATAATTACATCCACAAATAGTAGGTGTGGAATTTGCTGCTGTTCACTTTAAGATCTTTTTTCTACTGATTACTGTGGCGTTACAGTTACCTTATCGAAGGCACTTGAAGCGTCTTCATTGTATAGACCAATATACCCGCCGGACATGTCTGCGGTACTGCTGTATGACGGATCGTCCATGTCTACTACCTTTGTTCCATCAACCCATATTGTAGTATGTTTTCCAATACTTGAGATTTTTATATGATCCCACGTCCCCAAACTGAGTTTCGGAGAGGATCCTGTTTTTAGAAATACCTGTTGTTCACAACTACAGCTAGTGTCTTTCTTTCCAAATTCAATGCCATTTGTTTTGATCACAAAATAATACTGGTGAAATAGATCTGTCCATCTCCACATCACCCAGGCCGTTTCCCAAGTATTTGGTGCGCTATTCTGCCTAAGTTGTTTGTATGTTTTCATATCTAATTCTAATGTCATGTCAGAAAACTTTTGAGTCGATAAGGCAAAGCTTGAATATGTCTGGCCTGATGATGTGGCTGTTTGTGGAAATCCATAAAACACATTATTACCATTCTCAGTTTTTACCCCCATTTCCCCTCCGGCATTCCATTTCGACAGCCATTTACCGTTCGGTGACTTTTGGCCATCTGTCAGTTTGTATGTTGAGGCTTGAAAATCGTCGTAGACATTTCCAGTAGCAGTAGTAGCAGCCGCAGTCATAGCTGATTTCTCAGATGACAGAAGACCAATATTACCAGCATTATCCACAGCAGCCACCTTATAGTAGTATGTAGTGGATGGGTTCAAGCCGGTACTGGAATAGGAATTTGGGGTAGACGTTCCTGTAGGTGGAGTTATTCCTAGAGATACTGCAAAGTTGGGGCTCGTCCCGCGGTATATATTATAGTGGTTAAAGTCTGACGCTGAGACCTTGGTCCATGCCAGATTGAGCTGACTGCTACTTACTGTGGTAATTACTAGACCAGTTACCTGAGCTGGTGGTGTTTTATCCGTTGAAGAAGTAGAAGTTGCAGTTGTCTTTGATACCTGTGAAGATAGAGCACCAATATTACCAGCGTTATCTACGGCAGCAACCCTGTAGGAATAAGTGGTAGATGGATTAAGTCCAGTGTTAGAATACGAACTTGTAGTCGACGTCCCTGTAGGTACGGTTACTCCTGGGGTTACGGTAAATCCACTAGTACCTCTGTAGATATTATAGTGATTAAAGTCTGACGCTGAGACCCGGGTCCATGCCAGATTGAGCTGAGTGCTACTCAGTGTTCTGATTATCAGGCCAGTTACCTGAGCTGGTGGACTGGTATCCGCAGAAGATGTAGTCATAGTAGAACTAGATGACAAGCCAGTTAACTCTTGTGTGGG
Source organism: Nitrososphaeraceae archaeon (assembly GCA_049591355.1). GTDB lineage: Archaea > Thermoproteota > Nitrososphaeria > Nitrososphaerales > Nitrososphaeraceae > TA-21. Next base: position 1,830 of record JBAWET010000147.1, on the reverse strand, counting down.
GCTGTTAATTTGGGTTGAGGTTGCAGCACCTTTTGTCATTCCAGATTTGGTGTTTGATAAAGGTCCTATATTATTAGCATTGTTTACAGCAGCTATCTTGTAGTAATACTTGGTAGATGGATCAAGGCCAGTACTGGAATATGAATTGGTGTTAGATGTTCCACTAGGCACAGTTACTCCAGGCAATACCTTGAATGAAGGTTTCGTATCCATGTAGACATTATAATGATTAAAGTCACGCCCTTTAATTCCAGTCCATTTAAGATCAATCCGATTATCGCTTACGATCTTGACAAATATCATCCCAACTCTTCCCGGAGTTGCGCTGTCAGTACCGGAAGAAGATTTAGGCGTTTGTATGGGTTGTTTAGTTTGTAAAGGTGCGCTGTCAATATCAGAAGTTGCTTCAAGTTTTTGCTCTGATTGCCGCGGTGATACATGGTGGCTATTTGCATGATTTGTCTTGTCAGATTCGCTTTCGCTGGTTTTTACATCTTGTACCGAATCCTTTGAAATCTGCTCTGTAGTTGTTTCGGCAACATTATTAGTCGATGGCGGTTTGTCTACCCCATCGACCGATTTCTCATTTTCCGGTATGAAATCTTGGAGAGCAGAAATATGGACCATCGGGACTACCAAACTAATAGTTAAAAACCAGAGAATTATCGAAGTAAAGCTATTTCTAGCATTTTTTTCCATAATAAGATAGAATAAGTCTCTCTAGTATTAATGTGAGACGATCGTAGAAAAACCAAATTCCTAAACGGGTAAGACGCGATAAGAAAAGCAACGGATCTTCTAAACCATTAAAACTAGACTTTAACTTATTGGCTAAACCTGACGGTTCGATCCGGCCTGGTCGAAACGAGTGCATGTACCGAACCACACTACCCTTGAGACTAGTAATAGACCAAACATTAATTTCAAACCTATGGCCGAAAATGGTTTTTCTCTTAAGCACTTTATTGATTTTTTCAAGACCGGTTTAAAATTACTTTATGATGACGACTTCTATATGAAATCGCTATCTTGGAAAAATACCTTAAGACTAATGATAGTATTGATAATAAAAAATATTAATAATGACATGCTCTTGCCGGACCATCTAATTATACGAAGGATGATTGCTATGAGACTGTTATTGCTTCTCCACAAATATTTTAATACTTTGAAGACAAATGATCAGTTGTGTCGCAGGCGCGTCATTCTTGGCCTGAAATTTATCAAGTAGTGGATGACCATGTTATTTGATTTTATAATAAGTACATTTGTTATGGCCTTTGGGCTTGCGTACAAATGGCTAGATCAAAATGTAATAAGCTATATTCTTATCTTTGTTCGTGGCTTTGAGCAAGCTCTAGTTATGCTTACTGTGATGGCTTGAGACTTCAATTTATGACACATGATGCTGCTAAAAGTTACTCAGAGTTCTATGCCAATTTGTATGGACAGCGCTACCTTTTTCATGTAGTCGGTCGTAATAGGATCGTAGATTCGGTTAATGAAAGAAATGATCTGCTGTCTCGTAAAAAAACACGTAGTGTAAACCGAGATCTCTGATATGATAACGACGTCTATTTGAAATCGCTATATCATCTGTCCTCTACTACACTAATCACAAATGGTAAGATTTAGTATCCAAGCAGCTCATGTGAATGATAAAATCGATGAAAATCCCAGTCATGGAAAAAAGTGAGGAGAGTTTTTTAATTTGTGATGACTGTAAACATAATTCGATTTCGTATGGCCATTCTAAAAATGGTGCTTGCTATTGGGGTTGTCATTGATAGTTAATTGGATATAATGATTAATTGGGTATATGTGAAGAAG
>JBAWET010000146.1:0-2115 GCA_049591355.1 Nitrososphaeraceae archaeon | reverse complement strand
CAGTAAAGACGACAGCAGTAGCAGTAAAGACGACAGCAGTAGCAGTAAAGACGACAGCAGTAGCAGTAAAGACGACAGCAGTAGCAGTAAAGACGACAGCAGTAGCAGTAAAGACGACAGCAGTGCTGACAAGAATGCCGAGTCTAAGTCTTAAAAATGACCTGTGACCAGGGACAATATTTGCTATATCTAATATTACGTGGATTAATTTTTACAATTAGTCATCTATCCCGTGGAATAAACATGGCTTAATGTTATGCAGGTGACCTTAATACGATTATGACTAGTACTTTTTTTTCATAACAACAAACAATGCTCTGGGCCAAGTCTCCAATGTGCCTTGGTAAACTGTCTCCTTAATTTTTGAAATAATAAAGTATCTTGTAAAGAGTGATGATATATCTTCAGCAGAAAACTTGTAAGGACCTTCAGTCATAGGTTCTTTTATACTGAAACACTTCAAGAAGAGGAACCCATCTTTTGCCAGTGTCTTGTGTATTGTCTTCACATAATCTGCTCTTTTCTCCGGTGCCAGGACATGAAAACATCCCCGATCAAAAATGAAGTCAAATCCTTCTTCATTTAATTGAGTTTCAAGAATGTTATCAACCATGAAATTAACTTTATTCGACAATTGTCTTGCTCTCTTGATTGCACTTTCTGAAATATCAGTACCTGTAACACTAAAGCCAATGTTGGAGAGTTGAATGGCTTGTGTTCCTGGACCGGTTCCTAAATCTAAGAATCGACCCTCCCTTACACCAAGTAATCTTATTTCTCCTTCCAGGTCATTATCAAGGGCCTCATAATACCATGGGAGTTTTTCCACTTCATTATCATTATGATACAATTCGTTCCAATCTGAAAACTTCTTTATCCCTGGTTGGCTCAATAAAATTACAAATCAGTAAATCCACATATTATTATATCTTCTAACTGGATATCTGTGTGGTATTCCATTATCATTATTAGGATCAAAATTTACCAAATCATAGAATCAAAACTAACCAAAAGTGGAATAAAAGGAAATCTCTATCTCTCTATATCTCCATATCCATCGAGTTCTACCGCACCGTCATATCATATCTTATCTGGGAACGTGAGTGGACGATCACTGATATTCAAAGAACTCTTTTCCATATACACTTTCAAATCTTTTGAAAGGTTCTTGACAGTTATTTTCGATGAATACCAGGTGACCATTCTCAGTCTTTTTCTCAATTAGACTTCTCTTTTCTTCCTCTTTAACAGAATTTCCACAGAGAACACATTTGTGGGCCTCGCTGAACAAGGTTTCAGCTTCATCTCCGTATGCCTGTATTGCGAATTGCCTTCCATCCTCACACGTAACTTCTATACAATAGTACTTTATTCCATTCTCCAAATAGGTAATTTGTGTTGGTATTGTAGTGATCTTGCAAGTAACGTCAGGAGAGTGGATGGATTCAGCTCCAGTAGCTTGTGGGATTTCTAGGATCTTATGGAGTGCTACCAAACTATTTTCATACATTTATTGCAATCCCCTTCTTCCAGCCAAAATGTCTCCGACTTTGAAACATGCGACTGGTTTCTAACATGCTACACCGAATTATGACGGTTAATTTCTTATTCATTGGTCTACAAGAGATCATTCGTGTTCAGACTAGATTAGCACAGCTCAGTTTTGCGAGCAATATATCATAGGCCTGGGCTATTGATAAGCTGTCTTTTTTATTAATAATAATATCGAGAGTGATGTATAGTCATGCAGAAATGAGTGTTAAGGTTAGGATGTGGCATGAATAAAATATATCTAGTGCTTGTACTTTTCACTATCGATGCATTGGAAAGTGATAAATCATACAAGATTAATACTCGATAATGTGCCAAGAATAAATCAAACTCTTCTATTTAGTACGATGTCTGCACTTTTGCCACTTTTTGCTTCTTGCATTTTGCTTACAAATACATTTTCTCTAGCGACCGCGCAGTCTCTAGTCCCTGGAATTCATGGGATGAGTATTGTTCATGGGGTCAAATTCACTTGGGTTATTATCTCAAGTGATAATGAAATCTCAGTTAATCTGAGGTACCTAGGAAATAGCACTGGAAACAGTACCACACCCGCAGTAACGC
>JBAWET010000145.1:0-1725 GCA_049591355.1 Nitrososphaeraceae archaeon | reverse complement strand
AATTTGCACGACCAATAATCTTAATCTTAAAGTATTCCTTCTTTCTCCTTAATTTCATATATTTATCTATCCGATCCACTAAAATCAAGACTACGTAATACCAGATTGAGTTGATACATGTGCGAAGTATGTTAGCTAAGCTACATTTGACTGATGGTGAAAACCAAAAATAGTTTTATTTCTAGTCAAAATCGCGGTTCAAGACGGGTAAGCTAATTGGTATTTATAATACGAGTCTGAATTTACTTCTGTTGTATGCCCAACGTCTTTTTCTCATTTATGTGTCGAAAAATGATGAATGGGTACTCCGGAAAGAAGAAGATTGGGATTATATATCACAAATGTCGCGATTTTTGCAACACTGGATGAAGAAAACTTTTAATCTAAAAATGCCCGTAAGTGCAGATATTCTTCCAGTGATACCTGGAAAAATATTTGATAGAATGTCTGTTTCCTTACTTGCTAGAGACCATTCATCTAGGGGAAAATCCATCTATCACTTTTATCTTGCATACTTTAAACCTTTCTGGACCGACTGCCAAACTGAGGGGTATTCTTCAGATAATTTTGGGATGATCTACTGGGAAAGGCCAAAAGGATTATCGTCAACAAGCGTTGAACGAATAAAATTTTTTGCTGAAACGAATTGTGTGAAAATTTCACATCTGCTATCCCATGAGATCATGCGTATGATGGGAAAATCCAGAAAAATCTACTTCGACGGGGTTCATGAATTATGCGAAAAACATAGACGAGGAAAGTTGCCGTTCCTTTACTTCAATGATAGATTCGACCTGGTCCCCAATACCGAATCCTATCACTTTTCCACGATAGATATAAAAAAAATGGCAACACAGGGAATGTAAAACAAATTTAAAATCGTCGGATTGGTACAAAAATGGTAATAAGGAATGTTGACATCATTGTAAAGCTCGGGGGTGTGTTGGCGTTACTAGGTTCGGTAATTCTTGTTTTTTTTGCATATGCTCTTTTGGCCTACCCAATTGAAAAAAAATGTTCTACTACAACAAATAAATGCGAATTCTTTTCCAAATCACCTGAGGTACTTCGCTGGCTAATAAATGCCTACGTCATTGTTACCTCTTTATTGTTGATTGCTGGTGGAGTTGGTATATTTAGATTTGCTTTATGGTATCAATATAAAAATGCAAATCATGCAACTCACGAAAATGGTAGGGGCTGAAAAGACTAGCTAAATCTGCAACTGGTTCCATAAGATAGCACGTCGCCAACAAAGATCATTTCAGCAGTGGAATATTTCCAAGTTTATCAAGTGTCAAACAATACCTTCTTCCCTGGATTCATTATATTGTTCTTGTCAAAAATTTGCTTTGTTTTGACAAAAAGTGAATATACCTCGGAACCATACATCTGAAACACATGCTTTACTCGTGCAAGACCATCACCATGTTCTCCGGAAATGCTGCCGCCATGTCCTAAAATAAATCGAAAAACGTCACTTGTTATCATCTGCATTGTATCTATTCCTGTTTTCTGCTCTGTGTCAATAATAGGCCTAGTGTGTAGATTGCCATCACCAGCATGTCCGTAGATCGCATAACTAACATTATATTTTCTGTAGACATCAATTAGGAAATTTACAAAATCTAGTAAAAGGGACGGATCTAAAACAGTATCTTCTATCATGCCTAGAGGTTTTCTTGAGCCTATAGTTTGTTTTAGCACATTATTTAGAGCATTTTT
>JBAWET010000144.1:0-4945 GCA_049591355.1 Nitrososphaeraceae archaeon | reverse complement strand
ATGCGACACACATCATGTGTATATCAAATAGTTTCGAAAAATGTGGAGTTTCTGGACCTGGAACCAAATGCTCGGCGATTAACACTTTTGCATGTTCAGGAGAGGATATATAAATATTTGATAGTATCTTCACACACTCCTGATCGCTCCAATCATGAAGGATCATTTTCATCATATACGCGTCAGCGGAAGGAACTTCACTAAACATGTCTCCGTCAACATATGAGCAACGTTCCTTTACACCCAATTTAGGTGCCAGTAGCAACTCTTTTTTCTTAGTCACAGATTCCAACTCAAACACGGTACCTTTCATTTGTGGATATTTTACAAGTAAATTGCTGAGTAAATGTCCCTGACCTCCACCAATATCACACAAGTGATGAATTTTGGAAAAATCGTATCCATCGAGCGCGTCGAGTACCCAGGCAGTTTGACGTGCAGAATAACTACTCATCGCCTGATTAAATACCTCGCCATACTCGTGATTTCTATGAGTATGATCAAATATTTTATGACCATATTCACGGACAAAAGAATCCTGTTGACCATCCTTAATCATCGCAGGTAAATGCCTCCAAATGGCGTAATGTTCTGGGCCTTCCTCCAATAATGTTACACCCCTTAATGTTTGTGGATGATCCTTCCGCAGGAACTCTCCCTGAGAGGTCATTGAGAATTCACTGTTCGGCTCTTCCCTTAGGAAACCCATGGACCCCAGGGCTCTAAGAAGTCGGTATGTCAACGCAGGATCAAGTCCCAATTCCTTTGCAACGTCAGAGGTATTTTTAGGATCCGATGTAATACAATCGAAAACTCCCAACTTGACTCCAACGTAAAGAATCTGGCTTCGCCATCTACCGAAAATAATATCTAACGTTTTTACATATTCTGACATAATATAAAACTTGACTTATCGAATGCAAATAAATCTTTTTCATCAGTGAGCAGATTTACTCTGAGGGTTGGGCGAACGAACGGAATGGAAGCGATTTAGATCAGTATTGGACAAGAAGGACAGAAAGATGTTTGATGAAAAGTTACACTATCTTAAATTAACATAATATCCCTTGTATGCTGGCAGCAAGGCCCGTCGCAATCCATTCAGTTATAACGTCAATTCTGTTTGAACATTCCGGTCAATCGGATGGAATGGAATGTAAATTAGACCGAGCTCAGTGAACTAACGGCAAATTTGGTTAGCTGGTTTGTCATTAAAGAATCAGCATTTTCCTCCAATACAATCCTCCACGACCAGGGATGGAAATATGTACACAGAAGGAAACAGTAATTGGGTTAATCCCCTTATGACAAATAACAGTTTTCAATATAAGTTAGCAGATTAAATTAGTTATGATAAGTTAGGATAATATTCTATTCGAAATTTCAGACATAGGAAAGTATTGAAAATTCTCCTCGTTTCTTAGCAAAGCGTCTTTCACACTTTACTTATACTTTGTTAAGTATCAAACGCTGAAAACAAATCATGTATACAAAAAAAATAGGAATGTTCGTGATTCTGTCGCTTTCAATTGTGACAGTAGTAATGGGAACAGCAGGCTTGAATCTTGTATCCCCAGTATTTGCTGGTGGCGACCATCATGACCACGGTGGGAAGAAATGCAAGGACAACGGTGATAACAACTGTAATGACACACATAAAACTCAGAAAATAAAGGCAAAGAATGAGTGCGAGATAGAAAATGAGAACAAAGACCACAGCCACGACAATGAGAACTTGAATGAACTCTTCTGTGGCAATGATGCACAAAATCTGAAAGATGTAGAACAAACTGATGTCTTCCTAAGTAACGACACTCTAGCTTAAAGAAACGAACCAGACTCCGTAAGGGCTTGTGATATGGATCACTGCCCCCTCCTTATTTTTACTCCATTCTATTCTATTAGTAACTTCTTATGAAATAAGCCGCCAAATCCAAATACGCGATAATTTTTATTGCGAGATTCAAAATGATAATCATCTCCGGACAGATCACAGAATTGCTTAAAGACCGTTGCTAGTTAAACAAGCCCTCAACAGGTGGAATATGTATTCATTACAAAACAAAAAGTTAGGCTATATTTTTTTTGTTGCCCCAGCCTTTGACTTCTGATAACGAATGCCAAAAGATGACAATGACTAATGGTAACATCGGCAAAATAAGTCTGTTAACGATATTGGGTTAGGTAAACAAGTTTATCAAATTGTGTTTCCTAAGGGCAATTAAATCTGAATATAGCCCCATACCCTCTAAAAGCGGCAATCCTTAGTGCTAGTTTATCCCAAGGATGTGGGCTGATAAGAATACTATTTCACCAACCATCGAAATAAGAGTTCTAGAACAAACATCAGAAGAAGATCTTTTGGAGGTAGCTGAAGAGTATTAGGCTGAAGCCCGGGATACCGAAGCTTCGGCAAGATATTTCAATATCGCTGAGCGATGTAACCGCCGATGCGAACATCGATGTGTGTATCTTTACTGCCAGGACAGATGATTATCCAGATCTATCCAAATGTAAGAAAGCTGCCGTAGGAGATGAGGAATTCTCTGGCCTTGCAGTGTTTACAATAGAATAGATTAATAACTGATTTAAGAACTGTCCATCAGATCCATATAGAGAAATAGTAATAGTGAGTTACTTCACAAAGTTAATCATAGTTAAAATAGGATTATAAGGTATAATAGATAAAAAGAATGTTATATAGACCTAAGGGTAACGAGATTTGAAGTCATGTATGAATCTATGATAGGGTGTAGAAGCCGTCTGGAATTTGTGATCGCGTGTATGATGATTCTCATTACTTTTTCAGTAACATATACGAACTTGGTCTTTGGTAATCCTCAGACTGAGATAACAGCTAGTGCGGGTTATAAATATCCTTTACCTTCACTTTTAGATTCATCGAATAATAATTCAATACTAAATGCATCATCTGTGACTGGCTCAGCTCTGTCCATCACAAAAAGCATGAGGAACTTGAACGAAACAGTCCCTGAACCGGGAGAAAGACCATATATCGCAGAAAATAAAAACTACATATTTTCCCAAAACAAGACGGAGATCTCTAATCCAAACAACAATTCCCATACTGGAGAGTTTCATAAAGGAGTGAAAATAGCAGTAGTCATGCCTACATTCACTGCCGCGGCTTACCATAACGCCTTCTATACATTTTACAAAAAATATAATTATGCTACACGTGGGCTAAATATTACAACAGACTTGAATTTGCTGTCCAGTAAGGTTACTAATGAGCCTTCCTCAAGTGCATCAGGATTTGCTATGCTTTATCTAATTGGGAATCTAAAATGGATAAGTCCTGACTCAATTGTCGCCATTCTAACTGATCAGGATGTTGACGCAGGTTCAATATTTCAAAGAAACGGAAGTAATGCATATGACGTAGTAATTCTTGGTCATCAAGAATACGTTACTCAGAAAGAATATGATAACTTTAAGAAATTTGTGGGTGATGGGGGTACAATGATCATCCTAGATGGGAATGTATTTTATGCTGAAGTAAAATATGATAGAAATACAGGCTACATTACACTTGTTAAAGGTCATAGCTGGGCATTTAACGGCATCTCGTCTTGGCGAAGTGTAAACGAAAGGTGGAGGAACGAGACAGCAGAATGGGTTGGAAGCAATTACATCAGTAACATAGCCAAATTTGCAAATAATCCCTTTAACTACTTGCCTCATGAAGAACAGTATGTAACTAATCCAAACGACATAATTCTGTTAAACTATAATGCCACGATGCCACCCAGTAACTTGACTGATAAAGGGAGCGTAGTTATTGCAACATACGAACTAAATTATTTAAAAGGACGGGTTATTGCCCTTGGTCTGTATTCAGATGATATTATGACTAACGGAAGTTTTGATCGTTATTTTGACAACTTGGTCTTGCAATATGCTGTCAGAACGAAGGATTAATTGAAATCCCTTGTAATGTTTTAATAAATTAGGTTGACTTAAAGATGAAGAAGATTGAAATAAGCAAGAGAAGCGCCATCGTAATTACGGGCGTTGTCATCCTATCTGCAATATCACTCTTTTTTCTGTCAACTTATATTATAAAGCCTCTATCGTTACCTGTCATTTCTACAAGTAAAAAGTTTGACAAGTTTGGAATAATGGAGATTTATCCCACAAAGGCCGGAGGACGAGAATGGTTTATCAACATGGAAAACCCAACAAGTGACGGAATATTCAATCCCCAATCCAACTTGAGTAGGCAGCAAGATGGTTCATGGAGGATAATAGGAAAGCTGACGACTGGTAAGTTTTATGATGAGGTAAGGATGAATGTTAATACACCAACAGGCGCGAAAAATTGGAAGAATGTGGAGATCACAGGTTATGCTAAAGTAGATTCAATCGTTGTTCCCTTCAATGGTACTGCAAATGATGACCTGACTTGGTATGCAAGAGGGGGCAAACATAATCCGCACATGCCATGTGAAGGTACTGCATACATGGGTGGCATCTATGCTGATGGTCATGTCGGATGGAAGAAGGAAATTTGGTTTACAGGTGGATATACTACCGAAAGAGCCCACGCAAAGGTTACAGATTCTCTAATAGTAAGGTGGGTCGGATGGAAGGCGATTATCTACAACATACAGAATGATACTGCAGTAAAATTAGAATCGTATTTGGATAGTACCGGAACTAACGATTGGATCAAGGTGGCTGATGTCGTAGATAATGGAGGATGGCTTGCTAAGACAAGCGATTCACTCTTTTACAGTGCGAAGTGTGATAAACCTAAAGATTACATAATAACAAGTGGAGGACCCATAGCTACCTTCAGATCTGATGATTTAGTATGGGACTTTAAGAATTTAAGTGTCAGGGAAATTCAGCCCTCTAAAGACGTGCACAATGGGTATGATTCTTTTAGAAATGAGTAGTTATCTTTTTCATGACCGTACAA
>JBAWET010000143.1:0-1731 GCA_049591355.1 Nitrososphaeraceae archaeon | reverse complement strand
GCATGATACTGAATCGCAGGAAGACCAATAGTAACGAATCTCTTAAATAATCTAGAGTGGATTTCTGCCCTTTAATACTTCATAGTTCGTTGCTATCATTCTGCCAATCTTTATTTTGATATAAAATCATGTAGCGAATGTGTTTTAGTACTCTTTTTAATGGTCTTTTGACTTCAAATTCCATCTTTCGTCATATCTCTTTTTCAACTCAATTATCCTCATTGAATCCTGACATCTCTACATATGCGTAACTTGCTGGTCTGACATCAACCTAGTTCAAATGAGGAACTCCTACCGTAATTATTTCTGGGGTGTTTTCCTTAGTATTTTTACCATATACACAATTTTGTGTGTCAGATGATGTTTCATTGACGCATACTTGAATCTTTGAATCAACAGGTACTGACTGACTTGCGAATGAAAATGTTCCTGCAGACACATAACATAATGACCCTATGTCATCTGGGCAGGTCTGGGTTGAAGTATCTATAACTTTTGATTGTTCAAGGGTTTCTTTACCGTAGACGGTTACATGTACATTGTACGTTCCTATACTATCTTCGGTATTACTCAGGTTAACGGTGACATCCAGTGTCTTGTCTCCAGATGCAGTGTAATTTCTATCCATCGGAATGAAAACCACTATCACTAAGATTATCACTATTCCCAGACTATTCATTACAAACATCTAACTATACTATCACTACCTCATTCAATTGGATTTAATTACAAACTTCTAGTAGTAGTTTAAGACTAATTTCTTCAGGCATGATTTCCGAAGTTTTTAGCATAACTTAACTCTGACCTCTCGGAATTGAAAAGGTGCCATTCGTTGATCCTACTGTATCCAAAGATATTATGCCAAGGTGTCAAATTTTCACCTTGAATAAAGGTTAAATTATATTCAGCTTTCTAGCGCATCTCTTGTGATAATAACTTCTACGGTGTCCACAACCTATAATGATATCTCCCAGGACAAAATCAATCCCGCAGAAATGACACTTCCCATTCTGTCTGGTTTTTATTATAGATAGTACTCGGTTTACAGCCAAGTACTTTGAGGTGTCAATAATGACACTCTTTGTCATTACATTTTATTTATTCACTTTAACCACATAATATCGTATGGAATGGAATCAAGTAAACTGAGTTTTGAACTTATCCATGAGCAAGTCCATGCCGTAGAAATAGTGTTTTCAGATCTAACCTGATACAAAAACGTCAAATGGTATACATGCATGTTATGGTTGTTTTTGTAAATTGTGATCAGGTATGTGTTGAAGAAATTGCTTCAAAAGTATTAAAAACAAATCTAGTAGCAGAGGCACTAATCGTAATAATATACTGAAGGCACGGAGACGATTTTGGTACTGAAGAATCAGTAATTCAAAAGTTGTCTACACGAAGTACACCTATCGTATTGAAAAGGCATTCTACACCCAATTCCTCCACATTTGTAGATTACTCCGCATGTTATACACTGATGGCGGCATGAAGACTTCAGATTTGTCTCAAGTTTCAATTTTTAGATTCACATGCACTTGGATTCAAACTTGCTCAGGATTTAGAGCAAAAAAATTCTTAATAATCAAGTTGTTTATTTTTATTTACCCGATGATGGGACAAATTTAGGAATTACATAAAATAATAGAATTATTTGCGTGCAGGACCAGATAATGTGCATTTCTTATTGAATTATAATTTTATGCTTTCATATGAATGGCTGTAGTA
>JBAWET010000142.1:0-7789 GCA_049591355.1 Nitrososphaeraceae archaeon | reverse complement strand
AACTACAGCCCCAGTCCCCCACAGTTGAAATGTTGAAGCTAGTTGCAGCATGAGCGCTCTGAATGGAATTGTACAGAGCACTCCCTGAAAAAATTGAACCAAACAGGATAAATGATAACATTGGTTTCGAAAGTTTTTTCCAAGAGTTTTCGTCTCATGAAAATGGCTCTACAACCTTTTGCTATAAGTGTTAAAATTGAATATTATTCATAATACGCTGATAAGAAACTTAATTGGATTGATTTGATGAAATTCTTCCTGTTAATTGTGAGCAAATCAAAAAATAAATTCCAATTAGGATATTTGAAGTGCATGAAAGAACTGGTCGGCGTTATTTGATTATGGTGATTCTGTCTGGGCAAACTTTGAACGAATGGTTGTATAATTGTTACCTGTTAAAGAATGTCAGTATGAGCTAGTTCATTGCATTTTACTTACAAGTTAAATCCAAATCTTTAACTTCAGAAAAATATTATTGTAATCATGGGATTTAGAAAGTTGAACAAAAGGCGAATATAATAATTGGTAGTTCAGACGAAAAGAATTCAATTAAGATCGAAAGGGGAACCTGACATTATTGATATTACAGATCAGGCGTCGCAGGCAGTAGAGGAATGTAACATAGAGAATGGACTTGTCACAGTTTTTATTTCCGGTTCAACTGCAGCAGTCACAACAATTGAATACGAACCAGGTCTCAGAGATGACTTTCCAGAGATGTTGTCCAGGGTAGCGCCAGAGAATATACAATATAAACATGATAATACTTGGCATGATGGAAATGGCCATTCTCATGTTCGTGCTTCCTTGATAGGACCAAGTTTAACCATTCCGATCGTGGACGGTAAAATGACCCTGGGTACGTGGCAACAAATAGTAGTCTTAGAATTGGATACAAGACCGAGAAACCGTAATGTTATACTGCAGTTGATCGGTGAATAGATCTTCTATATTATTGATCGAATTGAGGCTAAGACCTAAATTAAAGAATATACGACACATGAGGAACTATAAGATATGGACCAGGAAAGTAGATTATCTCTGACGTTCAGCCCTGTGACTAGATGAAAACATCATGTCAATTCTAATCCATTATATTTTTATACATTTCTTGGCAAGACTATGATATATTGGTCTCTGCAAACATCTCACTAAAGGTTCATTTTGATAATATGGCAATGATCATGATTTCATTTATTGCCGTACTTATTTGTGCCATGCTAGTTAATGTTAACTTTATCATGGCAAATGCAAAAATTTTGCAGACTGAGGATAAAAAATTAACCACTGGACGAATAGATAATGCTCAGAAGGATGTGAATGGAAATACAACTTGGATAATTTCCGGTAATTGGAAAAGTAATTTGTTCAATAATACGAAGTTTAATGACACTAATCCGGCCAAATTTTCAGCTACTGTAAACATGGTACTGGCGAACGGGTCTTCACCACACAAACATAAAATATCTGATTTTTCATTAAATAGAGTGTCTACACAAGATAATGCGACGACGTATGAAGGTACATTGTCTATAAGTATGATGGACGGCCCTGTCTTTGGCATTCCTTATCTTATCAAGGATTTTCAAAATGACACAATAAGTATTTCCCTTGAGGGCATAACTTCAGATCAGCTGAATGTAGTCAATCATTTTGGTGGAACACCAATAATCGGAAAATTCACAAATTAATAGTACTGTTAACCCGATCATTAATATTCCTGATCAATTTTTTTTGGAGAAAAATATTTTTTATAAATTCCTGTTAGTTCTGCTTGAAGTATCACCATGAGAGCTGTCTTTCAATCGATGACTCCGCTGATAACTTAATGTTCTGCAACTTGGCGTCGGTTTTACAAATTCTTCAAATTGAGAAAGCTGTTCTTTAAAGCATGATTAAACATTTATCGTCAAGAGGAGAGCTCCTTATACCTGAAGCAACAGATAGTATGATCATTTACCATTCCAACAGCCTGCATCATAGAATAACAAATTGTAGATCCTACAAAAGCGAAACCTCTTTTCTTTAGGTCATTGCTCAATTCATCAGAGATTTTTGTCTTCGAAGGAACGTCGGTCCACGTTTTCCAGTGATTCTGTTTTGGCTTTCCGTCAACAAATCTCCAAAGATATGAATCAAAAGTTCCAAATTCTTTCTGTACCATCTTGAATGTCTTTGCATTTTTTACGGCGGATTGAATTTTTAATCTATTTCTTACTATAGAGGCATCTTCGAGTAGCTGTTGAAGCTTTCCCTTATCGTAATAGGCAACCTTCTGAAAGTCAAAATTGTCAAATGCTTTCCTGTACCCTTCTCTTTTTTTGAGTATTGTAGACCAACTTAGACCTGCCTGTGCCGATTCTAGTAACAAGAACTCAAATAGCTTATTGTCGTTATGAACTGGAACAGCCCATTCATTATCATGATATTCAACATCAGTTGGAGTGCCATACTCGGCCCATTTACAACGAACTTTTATTTGATTAATTTATAGATCAATATTTATGCAGATATTCAGTAATATATTTAATTTGTTTCTGTTCTTCTTAAAGTCCATCTAAGGGGTTGAAACCGGATTAAGGAATATTATGATATATTCTCGTATTGGGATTTGAACCATTTAACAGTTTGATTTTTTTTGTACGGCGTACATAAAACATGCGTTTTGTTTATCTTGACTATACACGACGGGTTTTCTTGTTGCTGATCTGTATCAACTATTTCTTCATTTCAGATGATTTAAATACGCAAAAAGATCTTAAAACTATATGCTAAGGATTCTAAACGCCAGCCCAGGATTTGGTGCACCACTCAGTGAACAAGAAATAAAGGCATTTCTGACCTCAAAAGTTCTAAATGTGCATCTTGGAACAGTAGATGAGGACGGCGATTCAAACATTCATCCTGCATGGTACTACTATGATCCTTCGAAGGACAAAATCTATGTTGAAACAGGAAGGCTGTCCAAGAAAACGGACAATCTTAAAAAGAATAATACAATTTATTTTTGTATCGACGATCAAAACCCTCCATATAAAGGGGTTCGTGGAAAGGGAACTGTGAAAATATATGAAGATATAAACTTTAATGTTCCTATTGCGGAGAAGATACATATTAGATATTTAGGGAGCCTAGAAAATCCAATATCCAAGTCGCTTATGGATGCAGTGAAGAAAGGCCAATCGGTTGTCTTAGAAATTAGTCCAAGGTATTACTCGACTTGGGACTATAGCAAAGTCTAACCAATTAAGAACAAATAAAATAATTTATTGACCTTCAAAATGTAAGTTGGGCTGGCCGCCGTTGTCTTTCGGTGGTCAAAGTCTAATTTAACCGATCCTCCGACAGCCAGTACATTCTTTGCTACAAGGTTTTAGTATTTAATCTCTTTGGTTTAGATATCTTATACTACCTATTTTAACTAGTAACGACAAGAGAATCTCGACATGTAATCTTTGCCTCAACATCAATCTCGCGAAGAAAAACTATTTTTTAACTCATTTTCCTCAGAATTCACAAAAACTAATTACAAGGTGTACTTGGACAAATACCTTGAAGTCGTAGGATACAAAGACCTAAGCGAACTCTTGGGAATGCAACCAAAAGAAATTGAGAATGACTTGATAGATTTTATTATATCATTGAAGGAAAGAGGTTGCAAACACTCTACCATTATCAACTACGTAAAGCCCGTTGTTGGATGTTGTAAAGTCAATGATATAGTTTTGAATGTAAATAAGGTAAATCGGTTTATGCCCAAATATGTCCGTAATAAAAATACAAGAGCGTACAATGTGTCTGAAATCCAAGCGATGCTAGATGTCGCAGATGAACGACTCCGTGTTGTGATTCTTTTGGCCAGTTCATGTGGTCTTCGCATAGGGAGTATACCCGACTTATCAATAGGAAGTTGCGAACCAGTACAGAGTAAAGTGTGGCCTTAGGATTTATTATTGGGTTATGGTCGCAGTGATCGGAATTATCGGTTTAGTTTACGCGCTATCAGTACAACTTCCAAATCTTGAAGAACTTAAGAAGGAACAAGCAATAGCCCGAGAAGATGTAATATCCGCAACGAGTGTCAATGCAAGAGAATGCGAAGAAACACTTGCACAAGAACGTTGAATTCAAATGCAAAATATATGATCGCACTTTCTCTTGCAATTATTGCATCTGGATGCTGATAAAGCTCACTTAGCAAAAAACTATCTTTTACCAGAATATGGTTAATTCTTCCTTATTTTGTTCTATTTGTACTCCTGGGCTGATTCATTTCATAAGGATATCCATCAGAGTATATCCCAGCAAGATAAGTGATTCACATTCTCCGTGTTAGTACGTCAAGGTCGAAAACCTAAGTGTTAACTGGAATGGCCATATCGATGCACGTGAGTACCTCGACATGAGCCACAATACTAATTACGACATTAACGACAACAGTAACAACTAATATAATATTTTTATAAAATTCGTTTTGTTGGAACTGTATTAAATAATGTAGCGCCGTATATCATTGGATTTATGAGCCAAATGTATTGTGAACAATGTGGAAAAGCAAAATTTTCACTTTATCAATGGATGGGAAAAATGGTTTGTTAGGAATGCTATCTGGCAAATGTAGCCAGTACACAACAACTTCTAACAAGACCGGCATAGATCTAGAAGTTATGATGCTGATAGTATACTGAAAATATATCAACTAAAAAGGGAATACAAATTCTATCTCTTAACGGTTATTTCTTTGGTCTTTTCTTCAAAATGAATCTGCAATAAAATAGGCCGGAATGAATATTATTAAAAAATTGGAAGGAAAAGACAGTACTCATCCTTGGCTCATAAGAGCCTGAACAGCGTTAGATGCAACGGCTGTCAATCCAATCGCACCCGTTAATGTCCTAGGATTGCCAAGTTTATCCTTCAAGTATTCGTAAATACACAAGGCTGTCATATAATTCTTGACACTACAGCCGTTATATTTTCAAGATTACATTTTTCGTCCATTACGCAAACAATTTTGTAGAAATAAAAATACAGGGACAGAAATCATAACTAAACATAAAGACTCGTGAAATATGGCTCTCGCTAAAGAGGCAATCACATTAGAAATACGCCTTTATTATGTATAATGGTCATTGATTAACTGGTAGGTCTTGTCAAAATCTATCATGCTTGCAGGACTTGTGATTAATTTGATTGCTTCCATCCTGATAAGTTATGGCAGAATTTTCAGGTCCAAGAAAACAATCGAAAAAGAGTCAATAACCGAAGGTCATGAGAATTTCCACGAAGTAAAACGTAGGCTGATTGAAACTCGAGTCGCACAGGTTGGCGCGGTATTACTAGCGATTGGTTTTGCAATTCAAATCTGGGGAACTACCGTTGATAGTTGATTTGAGATACATATGTAAAGATTATTTCGTATTTACAATATCCATCCCCCCGTCCCTGCATCTACTCTTCATTTTTATAACCCACAATTATTATCGAGACAAATTTGAAGTTTCAAGCTCAAGATGTCCTAGAACCACCAAAGTTCAAAACTGCATTAGAATATCGCAACCGATTGACTTTTGGCATTGGGAAATTATATTCGATTCTACATCTACACCTTGAAGATATGATTGGGATTTTTGGTGAAACCAGATACACAAACGCTTTGGTAACTAGACTTATTGTTCGGTCTTTGATGCCGCACAAACATGGTGGGTTTGATGCTGAAAAGGTAATTGTAATAGATCTCGACAATTCCTCTAATCTTCATCTTTCGGTTGATTTTGCTAGATACTATGGGATGGATCTGAATAGGGTAATTGAAAATGTATTGGTCAGCAGACAGTTCAAGAATTATCAATTGATTAATGCTATACACTACGAATTACCAAAGCGAGTACAAATACACAAACCAAAAGTAATTGTTATTTCTGGTTTAGTGGATCAATTCCTTCAAGAACCCAACATCGATATAGATGAGTTTGAGAGTCTGACAATTCAAATAGTAACAGCATTACACAAAACTAAAGATGTAGTAATAATCTTAACTTCACGTTTCGGAGATAATAAAATAGAATTTCCTGCATTGTCTAGAATTATCGTAATTCGGGCCAAGAAGGAACTTGACGAAACCAAACTAAACCTGTCAATTTATAATAATGGCAGACTGAAAAGGATTTCTATGATGGAGGCAGAAATAACAAATTGACAAATCTTGCGAAGTAGTATTATACGATGAATACAAGATAATGGTACTATGATTTCCGTAATTGACCTAAGTGCGCCGCATATGCAAAATCGGATACTTTCAATTATACAGCAGAAGCAAGACGGTAAGTGCCGCCATTGCAGAAGGCTTATTACTGTTACAGATACTGTGGTAAGTAACGGAAGCGGGAGGGGTTACTATCATAAATCCTGTGCTGAGAGGTTACACATCCTATGACTACTGCAAACTTCCTTCCCAGTTCTATTCTTCCGGGAAAATAAGGTAATACTAAACCATCGTTTGTCACAACATGGTTTCAAAAGACAATTCAAGTTGTCCTTTGAGATAAAGATTTACATTCGCCGTTACTATTATTGGGCTTTCTTAACTAGTTATTTCATGGCATTTATACATTTCTGACATATCCCTACTTGACGCGACTTGAGGAATTGTGTCACAAATAGATTAGCTGGGGTATATGGCACATTTTTAAAATACATCCAAATCCTCTTTATGCCGCTTCCCCAGATATCCCCAACAACTCTTACCTTTGTACTGCCGCAATATTCGCAGGTCGACAGAATCCTTGGATTTTGTGTACTCAATTTTCGATAAACATCCCAGATTGTGTCATAGAGCGTCAGCAAAAACCTATCATAAAGTATGAAAATCTTCGTTTGTAGGAGTACAAGGGCACTGAACAGGATTTTCCAGGATGACATCTTGCTTTTTTGGGTCATTTTCCTTCAAGTAATTTTTTACGTAACGGCTTTGTGGATTTAGATAAAAACGACAAGAACATTTCTAAGTCTAAATTATCAACTAAGGGGAATCAAACTTTAGGTAATATGTTTTGCACTAAATTCGATTTCCTATTCTCCTATACCAGACATCTTTCGTAATTGCTTGTAATGTTCAAACAATTTAGATAAAGTAAAGAACGAAATCTCGACATTCTCGTATTCTTTAGGAGGCGGATATACAGTAGATCTTCCAATTACTATGAGCGCTAAGCCGTATTTTACGGGTAGAAATCTTTGTCAGATAATGTTACTCGAGAGACAACAAAAAGAAACCAACTTGAGATATAACTGACTTATTGTTACAACTCGAATACCGATTCCACCCGTTGCGGGCCCGTTTAACTACCCAATCACGTGCTCGCGACGGTTTACTTAAACTGTTGAAAGATAATTTTTAGGTAGCCTACTAGATATCACTGAGCCTCAGTCTCCAATATGAATATATTATAGTAGAATGGATGGTGAAAACACAGCCAACCAACCAAGTCAGTATTGATGATATCTTCAGACATATACTCGAATACAAAGAAAAAATACGCCGCATGTGCCTGGATAATAAGTAATCAGCGTCTAGAACATATTTTTATTCCAAATAATTGCAAACTCAAAATGCACTTAGCTGTCTTATCCAAAATGTATCCAAAAAAAGATGATGTTATTAGGAGTCGAAACGGGAATTCTAGACGAAATAGGTACTTTCCTTTTGTATATAGGATGCACAGAGTGGAAAAATATTTGTCGAACGAATATTTTGAGGGCTCAAAACATGGAACGAGTAGGCTAGACC
>JBAWET010000141.1:0-11110 GCA_049591355.1 Nitrososphaeraceae archaeon | reverse complement strand
CAACAAATCACCCGCACTTGTTGACAATAATAGCCGGTTTTGTCAACAAGTCTAAGAATAGTCAGCGCCTTTGTCAACAAATTTGTCAACACTCTAACCTTGAAAATTCCAAAGAAATGTAAGTTTTGTGTCATTGAAAGAACTAGGCAAAACCTTAGAGTGCGAAGTGCGGGATTTGAACCCGCGATCCCGAGCTTGGGAAGCTCGTACCTTAACCAGGCTGGGCTAACTTCGCGCGAAGCAAAATGTTTACAAATTTAATAAGAATCTTTGTTTGTCAAAAGGACTTTAATGAGTCAAGAAGGTTAAGAATAGTCCCAAAGTATCTAATTTTCTACAAAGTACTTTACTCTCTCTTTCTTAAATTCCCTCGAGCTAAAAAGTATCTTATATTCACTCATTCCAGTCTGACGAGACATTTCGGACGCAATGTTCTCTGCCGCTTCGATCGTTCTTGCATGAATCATGCTGAACAAATTGAATTGCCAGTCCGGGTATATTGGCCTTCTGTAACAATGGCTAACCTGAGGAAATAAAGCAAGTTTGTACCCGACCTCGTCGACTTTGTCTTCCGGCACCTTCCAAACCACCATCCCATTCGCGGTAAAACCAACATCTCTATGTCTTAATATAGCTGCAAATCGTCTCATTATCCCAGAGATTTGGTATTGATTTGCCCTTTCAAAAAGTTCTTGAACTGACATACCAAGATTTCTGGCCGGTTCGTTAAATGGTTCCGAAACTATCCTTAGATCTTTTTGAAGTTCTCTTATGAAACACTTATCCTCCGCAGAGATTTCGAATTTCTTTGGGTCTATCTTTTTTACATCCTTCTCTGGAAGTGGTTTTTTTGGGTCATCATTAACCATGTCCAACCTGACCCCTATTTTGTAAAGTTTCAACGTGGGTAATAATCTATATTTAATGACGCCATCGAGAACAGAAAGATTATCGAGATCCCTCTTCATATCACCCCCAGGTGGAACTGCCATAGTGAACCACATGTTGAATTCGTGATTACGTTCATAGTTATGACTCACTCCGGGATGTTTGTTCACTTCCTGTGCCACAGAGTCGAGCTTGTCTGGTTCAACTGCAAATGCTATCAAAGCACTCTTGTACCCTAGATTTCGGGTATCGAATATGGCGTTAATTTGCCTGATTATCCCATTTTTCTTCATAATAGAAATTCTTCGCATGACTTCATTTTCAGATATTCCGCGATGTTTTCCGATTTCTAGAAATGGTTGTTGTACAAAGGGAAAAACCCATTGAATTTCATTCAAGAGTTCCTTATCCAAAGAATCTATCTGTTGTTCTCCTCTTTGCATCGAAGGTAAGACTGATTGAAACATATATGTTAAATACTTATCCCGTAGGTAGCGTAATAGTAAAGTTATGCTCAACGACATATTAATTGATTTTATTTAGCCAAATCTGATCGTATGAATTCATCTGGCGTTTAGGATGTCTCTATTACATGGCGGATGCATAAGACAAACATATAATTTCGTAATAAGTACTATAAGATAACCGGAAAGATAATTGCATAGTAAAAAAGTGGCATTTCAAGGAGAGCATGGAGCATATAGCGAAATTGCCGCGTTAAAAGTATTTCCAGATTTAGAATTGATTCCAAAAAAACTATTTCAAGACGTATTTGAAGCTTTGAATGATCGGACTGCAGATTATGCTGTGGTACCAATTGAAAATTCTATTGAAGGCAGTGTGAATGAAATATATGATTTGTTATTGGATACTCAAAAGAAGGTTTCGGGTGAAATTTTTCTCCGCATAAATCATTGTCTAATTGCGAATTTCCAACATACATCCCCAATTACGAAGGTTTATTCACATTCTCAGGCGATTGCACAATGTAGGAACTACCTCAGAAACAAAAATCTTGAACCAATTCCGACCTACGACACTGCCGGAGCAGTGAGAATGATAAAAGAGAAGGCAATTCTAGATGCTGCAGGAATTGCAAGTAGAAGAGCAGCTGAAATCTATGGTATGGAGATACTGGAAAACGGGATCGAGGACAAGAAGAACAACTTCACAAGATTTCTCATACTTTCTGATAACGAGACCAAACCAACCGGAAGAGATAGAACATCTTTCATTTTTCGTCTTCAGCACAAACCGGGAGCATTATTCTCTATATTACGAGAGTTTGCGGATCGACAGATTAATCTTACCAAGATAGAATCTCGTCCAACGAAAGAAAAACCATGGGAATACTATTTTTATGTCGATATAGAAGGTCATTGTGATGATATAAATATTAAAGAAGGGATTAATTCGATACTCAGCAGAAGTACATCTCTGAATATCTTGGGATCGTATAAGCAAGGAACCATGGGTTGATCATCTTGTTCTGTACTAACTATATTATCTAATCTTGGATCTTATTCCCAATCCAGCTACTATTATCCCTGTTATAATTAACATCATCGCGGCCCCTAGTGCAAGGGGACTGGCTTTAGTCTCTGCGCTTCCCATGATATTCAATGAAGATGTACCAATGTTCTTTATCTCGAATCTGAATTCTCCAGATTTATTAGCAACTAGATCGTAATTGAAGTACGTCATATTTTTAACCGATAAAATTAATTCTTTGTCAGGCCCATATACTGAGAAATCAAATCTTGAACCATTTATAGTAATATTCGCCTTGCTCCCCGGGTTCATAATTGGAGTTAAAATATCTGTTGCATTAGTCTTAACATTACCATCTAATGATGCAGCCCTCGGTATATTTGAGTCGTATATTGATAACGTTCCTATAATTACAAATACTATCCCCGAAATCATCAGAATATAGAACGTTTTTTCACGCGACATTGGAATGTCCCATACAGGTTCCTAATTAATGTATTCAAATAAAAATATATTTCATTTTAATTAGTCGCGAGCTTTTCAGGAATTATTATTCTGGCATTGAGTCGATAAATCTCAAAACAAAAAACCAGGTTGTCTTGAGACCGAGTCCACGGGGTGTGTCTAGCGAATGGTCTTTTGTTGAACGACTCGGACAATAAGAACACTAATAATGACTTGAACATTCATGCTCTGCATAGGAGATTCTTAGTCAATGTGTCTGCGTCTGTGTCTTGGGGCAACTTTACGTAACATACCCACAGGTTTTGATAGCCTGCTCGTTACTTTAAATTATGTGTAATCTCTTCGCACATGACTCATGATAGTAACTCCTGCCGTGACCACAGCTTACGATACTATCATCCGAAGTAAACTCAATATCGCAAAAATGACATCTACCGTCTTGCTTTCGTTTGATGATAGAATAAATTCGACCCCGCGTGTAGGGATTGGAAGTATCAATTATAGCGTTTGGGGCCATAACATGCATCTAATGAACTGTCTTGCATATAAGTTACTATGGAAACTATGTTTGTTGATATGAATGTATTATTCAATCAGTTTTTCAAATCCTGGGCTGCGTTTTACCTCAATACTTATTCAGTCGTAGAACAAAAAACTATCTATCTCCTGCACTGTCATTATCTTATGGGTCGAAATGGATTGTCAACAAATTCTACATTAGATCAACATCATGTGGTTGACTCTCAATATAACCAGCAGGTGTTATTTTCACAAATTCAGCATTCATCTGCATTTGCTGTATGTCTTTGGCACCGCAGTAACTTAAACCAGACCGAAGGCCGCCGACAAGTTGCTTTATAATGTCAGTGACGCTGCCCTTATATGGAACCATGGCTTCTACTCCCTCCGGGATGTAGTCATTAGGATCTTCCGCATCGATTACTTCGGCTCCTTCTTCTCGATATTTTCTTCCCAAGGAAGCATAAAATGATGCCATGCCTCTGTACATCTTGAATTTTTTTCCATGCCTTACTATGGTCTTGCCTGGACTTTCATCGGTCCCTCCAAATATGCTTCCAACCATTACAGAGGATGCACCAGCAGCAAGTGCCTTAATAGCATCTCCAGAGGTCCTTATTCCACCATCCGAAATAACAGGTATATCGAATTCCTTAGCAACTTTAACAGTATCAATAACAGCAGTTAATTGAGGGACTCCTGATCCTGTGACTATGCGAGTTATACAAATCGAACCAGAGCCAACTCCCACTTTTACGGCATCTACTCCAGCATTGATTAAATCCCTTGCACCTTCCCCAGTCGCAACATTTCCAGCAATTAATTCGCATTTTGAAAATGCCTTTTTAATCATATCTACTGTATTTATAGCGTTATTACTGTGGCCATGCGCGATGTCAACTACTATAACATCAGCACCCGCTTCAAGAAGTGCCTCAGCCCTCTCCAGATAATCGCCCTTTACACCGACCGCGGCTCCAACTAGTAACCTACCCTTCTTGTCCTTGGACGCTAAGGGAAACCTTTCCATCTTTAAAATGTCTTTACTGGTAATAAGACCAATTATCTTTTTTGAAATATCCACCACGGGAAGTTTTTCGATCCGATGTTTATGCAAGATTTCTTTTGCTTCTTCAATAGTTATTCCAGTTTTGACGGTGACAACATCTTTTGTCATGACTTCAGTGATGTTTGTATTCATATTGTCCAGAAACATTATGTCACGGCGGGTTATAATTCCGGCAAGTTCTCCATTGTTCTCTTTCATCACAAGCAAGCCCGAGACCCCGCACTCTTGCATCATTTTTCTAGCATCTAATGCAGTCTTATCAGACGAAATCGTGTATGGTTGTTCTATAATTACAGATTCGGATCTTTTCACTTTAAGTACTTCGTCGACTTGATCTTCAATTGTCATAAACCTATGAATAACACCTATTCCCCCTTCTCGCGCTAATGCAATAGCCATACTGGATTCAGTCACAGTGTCCATATTTGCGCTGACTAGGGGAATATTCAATGTAATATTCCTCGACAGTCGAGTTTTCAGTTGAGTTTGAGACCTAGAAATTATAGGTGATCTTTTAGGAATCAGAAGAACATCGTCAAAAGTTAATCCTTCTCTTATAGCCAATATTTCCTTAAATTATAGACATTTTTAGGGATTATAAGCCTTTTTATCACAAATCTTCAGGCGAGGCAGTCCTGTTAAACATAATAAATAATTATAAACCGAATAAGGATCAAAAGGAAGTAAATTTTAGTTTATCTGTTATGGTGGAGGGCAATACCGAAAGAGCTTTCAAAGCTGATTTAATTTCTCTAACATTGTGTGTGCGAATGATTGATGCACCTTTTAAAAAACATAGTAATTCGAAAATTACTGATGGAATAATCCTCTCATCCGCATTAAGATGCAAGACATGACCTATGAATGATTTATTTGACACCGAAATACAAACAGGCTTAGAAAGAGTATCCAGTTTTTCCAGGTCAGATATGATGTCCAAGTCCCTTTGATACCATTCACGTTTTGTAATTTTTGTAAAAAAAGGATTTTTCCCATCCTTCCTAAAGAACCCAATTGAAGGATCGACAATAATATTCTCATCTGAGATCATCTTCAAATTGGCAATTTCAATACTTTTCCTTAATAAACCAATTGTTTCACGGGCATTACCAAAGTTACATTGTGGACGCCCATTACCAAAAGCGCCGATTATTATCGGAAGTCCTGATTGCGATACGACGTCGGCCATTTTCTTATCATGTACAAGACCGCTGACATCGTTGATGAGATCAGCTCCCATTTCAATAGATAACTTGGCTACCGCGGCTCGTGGCGTATCTATAGATACCGGTAAATTTGTAGCTCCCTTCACAGCTTCTATTGCGAATCTCATTCTTTCTCCCTCTACCCTTGCAGGTATCATTGTATCAAGATAAGGAGCTGTAGACATTGTGCCTATGTCTATAATATCTGCTCCTTCTAATTCCAATTCCTTTGCACGCTGCGATATCGATTCTGAACCTATTGCTATAGACTTTTTGTAGAATGATTCTGGGCTGGCATTTATAATGCCCATTATCTTGACTTGACCTCTCTTATGGATTTCTACATTCTTTACCAAGATCAATAGCCGAACAAATATTGCATGGTTTTTTAACCCTTTTGAGTCAGTCTGAAGATTATCGTATTCTGTAGTGTTTGTTAAAGAGAATCTTGTTCGCCAAATGAGGAGATATACGTGAAGTTGTGTTGATTATTGACATCAAATAGTTTGGACAAAATAGTTTTAATAGATATTTTGTGCTTCTATATGTGTGTGGGCTCTGAAAGAGATGTTTACTTCTGTTTAGACGGAGATTTTGAATGACAAGGACTCTTGACAGAACTCATACGGTGTTATCCTACGTAGAGGGTAGTTTGAAAAACGCAATAGTGAATGCCGGTAATAATAATAAGGAATGTGGATTCATTTTTTCGCTTCTAAACCCTCCTGTTCCCCTAGGAGGAAACATAGTTGGTTTAGATATTTACGTAGACGAATTGCCTATTCATAAAAAATCTATCTTGATAGCGACTAATGATGACTTGGTGAATGCCACCGTTTTATCAGAATCTAGGCCAATATCATTCAAACCATTTCAGAGTGCGAGATTTCTGATAATTGGTGTGGACCTTGATGAGGCCAAGAGGCACAAGATCGTCATATTGAGTAAGCTCGAAGGATTTGAACAGATCATAGTACCATTCACGTTCACCGACCATGTAGGTAATAAAAAAGAAAAAGTGCTTATTCCTACGAACGTGTCAGATGAGACTGACATATTCTCAACTGGTGAAGATACGATATTTAGAAACTTCACCACGCCTTTGATCCTGTCTGGTCGGAAGGCTTACATAGTATGTTCCTCTAATGCTTCCCTTTCTGCCAATTGGACATGGATGGGTGCTAGATATGACAATGGTGGTCTTTACGTCCCTCCCGCTAGAGCCTTTGGTAGAATAATTGTAGAAGTGTCAGTTGATGATGGTGTTCGTAAAAGATTGCCCAACTTTGTGGTTGCATCAAAACATGAAGGCGGTATTCTCTATACAAGGCAGGAAGTAGCTGGAATAGGAGTTAAGAGAACTTTGTTCGTACCGATAAACAGTAAAGGATTTATCATGAAACTTGAATTCAATTTTGACAAGATTAGCGGCGACTTGGTAGGTCTTATTCCGGAAAATAAATTGTATTCCAAAAGGAAGATACGCGTTCATTTTTTGATCGACGGAAATATAACGAGTTACGGACTAGCGGCTATCTCTCAGAGTAATGTTTCCAAGTATTATAAATCTGAAAATTGCTTACAAATTAGGACATTCGCGAAGAAGGACGTGGCGCACTATTTTGGAACTATCGGGGTAGCTCCCAAGTCCATGAAACCATTTCGAATTCTTACAGATTCTTTTGATAATGATATAGAGTTATCGTATGATCTGGAACTCGAAGAAGGTCTGACAAAGGAAATTGCACTAGTCGGCGTGGGCAGCTTTACCAGTCCACGAGATTGCTTAAATGAATTCAAATTTATGCGCGAAAACTACACGAAACTTTTTGACGATACGAGGAATCATTTTATTCAATTTTCAGAAAATACTCTGAATGTTAGTTGTACTTCCAATTCAGATCTCCTGATAATTAAGCTGATTAAGGCGTTTGAAAAAGCAAAAAATAGCCTTGAATATTTGAAAGCTGACTACGATAAACTTGGACCTGGCATTAGTGCAGGTTTACCTCGATTTCCAAATTATTGGGCAAGAGATACGGGATGGTCATTAAGAGGATATTTGTCCCTAGGTGAATATGATTTTGCCTTCCAAGTTATTGAAAATTTTTTGAAACATCAAGCAAAATCTAATTCTAAACAAGCCTTAAAAGGAGAACTTCCCATGATAATAAGTGGAAAATCATTTCTTCATAATACGACATACGGATCCGCAGATTCCACTTTCTTGTTTCCTTGGGCAATAAAGCATTATGTCTATGGAACAGGAGATCTGGCATACCTAAAACGAAGATGGAAGACAATTACGGATCTTATAAACTGGGGATTTTTGAAGGATGTTGATCAGGACGGACTGGTGGAACACGGTTTTTCTGGAACAGCTGAAAAACTGCCAATCCAAGACTCCACATGGATGGATCATATCGATAGAAGAAAGAATGCAAATGATGTCCAAGGTTTGTTCTATGAAAGTTTGATGTCAGGAAGTGAGTTAGCGGGACTCGTCGGTGATCTAGTGAGTAAAAAGAAGTGGGATAAAGCGGCAGATAAATTAAAGTTAAAAATAGATAAGGAATATTGGGAACCAAAAATTGGGTATTACTACGATACCATAAGAAGAGACGGATCTAAGGATGACAGCATTCGTCCCAATCCGTTGATATTCGTTCTGACAGGAGCTGTATCTGAAACTGAAAAAATTAGATCAGTTTTAAACAGAGTCGAAGGAGAAGACGTGACCACATCTTGGGGTATTAGAACATTAAGCTCGCTTGATCCTAAATACCATCCTTCTTTATACCATGATGGAGCTGTTTGGCCGCTTGTTACAGGATGGGCGGCCATTAGCGAAATCATGTCTTCAAGAACCGAAAAAGCTGTTCAATATCTCTCTTCCATGGCAGATCGTATTCTTTCTGAAAATGGCATGTTTGCTGAAACGTACCGGGGTGATAGGCCGGAACCGTTCAATTCCTGCATACTTCAGGCCTGGTCCGTGGGAATGTATGTATACGCTTTTCGTGAACTAATGGTAGGGAGCAAAATGAATATGATTGACAATACGGTGGAGATAAATCCGCAAATTCCGGAATCACTTAGATCTAGCTCGATGCAGATAACTTTTGAGCAATACTTCCATACTCAAAATGGCAAGAAGAAAATTAAGATAGGAATACAGCCTGACAGACAAAGGATAGTGGTAAATCGAGTTGAAGGCTCTGGGATCATACCAGATTTTTTGAGTAGTTCCTATTCCGTTAGCACTGAGTAACGACGCACTATTTGAAAACTAACTCGATACATTACAGTAGATTCTCTTATCAGATCATATATACCTTAGATCATGATCGATTCACGAAAGTGAGATTCGTAACGACGATCAATGGAAGGTCTTCACATTTTCGCTGAGCTTACCCTCCGAGTTGTCGTATTGTCTGATGAGACTAACATCCCCTCCATTAACAAATACAGATGATTGCTGGATATTGACTGATTCTGATATCAAATTTTAATGGTTCTGGATAGTCGATACGTCTATCTGGCTTATTACCCATCTCGTGACTTACATTCAGTAGCGTGAATAACAAAAGTTAACTAAATTTGGCCATAATTAGTAAAAGTTAACAATTTCTACTATGCAAACAAAATGTTTAAAGAATAGGAGTACCATACGTTAACTGGATATAAAAAAAAATACGCTGTTCGTGTCATTCTTCTGAACGTGTGTTCATGTGCGCCTAATAACTAAATTGAGCTATATTTCATTATCTCGTAAATTGATGTTGCATACTAATTAAGAGTTCCCAGGCGAGTTCAATAAATTGCTGCTTAATTAACATTATCAATTACCAAAAAGGTTTGAACTGTTCAAAGACAAATCTCCCAAAAGGATGTAATTCATTGATAGAATTCGCTTTTTGTACCAGACCATAAACGATTAGCATGATTTAAATTGATTCATTCATTCCAATTTTATGGTATAATAATGCAAGAGGAATGCTGAATTAAATGATAACAATCGTGGTGAATTTATTAAATTGATATCAATCGACGAAGAAACAATTTTTTCTGTAATAGCAACAAAAAAACCTCGTTCTGTCGCTCTATCTGGTCCTGATGCTCTCATGCACAAGATTCAGAGATCTGGAGAGAAAATAGCAGAATTATATCACATACCTGCTTACATAATTGGTGATAATTCTTGGGGTTCGTGTGACCTAAATACCCACGCGGCTGAAGTAGTTGGTGCCGACATTTTGTTCAATATTGGCCACACAATTTCTATGAAATCATTTGGCGATAAAGTCGTAATGATTGATGCCTACGATGATATAAGTTTTGAAAATATTGCCACCAAATGTGCTTTAGTGCTGAAGCGACAGAACATTCACAACATTTCTCTAGTTACAAGCAGTCAACATCTCTGTGCCATTGATCGAGTTAAAGAAATTTTTGAAGAACAGGGCTACAATGTAGTAATTGGAAGAGGAAGAGGGCAGCTAAATGAAGCCCAAGTATTTGGATGTGAATTCTATCCGGCTTACGAAGTGCAAGATAGTGTTGATGCGTACATTTTTCTTGGTCAGAGTGTATTCCATTCAGCAGGAATTGCAATAGCGACCCAGAAACCAACGTTCATGCTTGATCCCTACTTTGAAGAGTTTTCTGACGTTAGCGATATTGCTAATAAACTTCAGAAAAAAGCAATATTATCTGTCTACAAGTCGCTAGACGCGAATTCTATTGGTATCATTATAGGAATAAAAGAAGGACAATTCGCCCATCTCAAAGCGCTAAATCTTAAAAAAACTTTTGAAAATTTAGGTAAGTCTGTCCAGCTTATTGTAATGAATGACATAACTGATGAACGAATTAGAATTTTCACTGGTATCGATGTCTTTGTACAAGTAGCATGTCCTAGAATTAGTACAGACAACCATTTTCATAAACCTATGTTATCTGTTCCTCAAGCACTATCTCTAATAAAGCTATTAAAGAAGGAACCCGTAGAAAATTTCATGCAGATAACTCATTGGCTCTAATATTTCGTTTGTGAACTGGTTAGTTAGTTGAGACCAGTTTATGCTGTTTGTCATTTGCTACATACATCTTTTAAGTGGACTGTATATTTAGTTTAAATCTTATGCGGTAGCAGACTACCGGTACCACTTTAAATGCAATGCCCAATCTCCAACCCTACAAGATCAAACACGTAGACGTGCTAGCATGGATACGCCGCCTTAGGGTTGCTCCCTCCCGGACCTCACCCATTTCGACGATTCACAGTCATGGCTTCACCTTCGTGTAGCATGCTGTTCACATCCATCCGACACGGCGTGATATCACATCCGCAAGGTAAGTAGGAACTTTCCATCCAAAGATTTACCCAGCAGTTACTGATCCCAGCATAAAGCCGATTTCTGATATGGGGTACGGCTAACACCCCGACCCTCCCTGCTACCGCATAATATCA
>JBAWET010000140.1:0-2033 GCA_049591355.1 Nitrososphaeraceae archaeon | reverse complement strand
CGCCCATTCCGCCCATTCCGCCCATTCCGCCTCCTCCTGGGGGACCAGCTGGCATCTTGGACTTGCTTGAGGCAATTACATCATCTATTCTTAGAAGCATAGTCGCGGCTTCAGTAGCAGATTTAATTATTTGCTCCTTCACGACAAGAGGTTCTAAAACATCCTGTTTGTACATATCAGCAACCACGGTATTTCTAACGTCAACTCCAGTCCATTTCGATCCCTTACTTTGCTTGGCTCTTAATGATGTCATAGTATCTATCGGGTCCATACCTGCATTGACAGCTAGAGCTAATGGAATTGCGTCTAACGCATCCGCAAATTTATGAACTGCTAGCTGAGATCTTCCCTCCAGATTACTTGACCAGTGACGAAGTTCGTTCGCAATATATGCTTCTGGTGCACCACCACCTGCGACAATGGCTGGTTTTTCGAGAACATCTTTTATGACCATTAATGCATCATGGATTGAGCGATCAGCTTCGTCAACAACCCTTTGTGACCCACCTCTAACGAGTATTGTAACGGCTTTAGGATTTTTGCATCCTTCTATGAAAACCCATTTGTCAGTTTCAACTTTACGTTCTTCTACAAGATTTGCCGATCCTAAGTCCTTAGAAGTTAAATCATCCAGGTTATTTACTAATCGCGCACCTGTTGCCTTAGCTAACTTTGACATATCACTCTCTTTTACACGCCTAACTGCCAATATACCCTCTTTTGCCAAGTAGTGCTGAGCCAAATCATCAATACCCTTTTGGCAAAGAAGCACATTTGCTCCCACATTCTTTATTTTCTCCACCATAGATTTCAGCATCCTATTTTCTTCCTCCAAGAACATCTGCATTTGCTTTGGATCATTAATTCTAATTTCTGCACTCATCTCCGTCTTTTCTATTTCGAGGGCTGAATTTATCAGGGCAATTTTCGCGCCTTCTATCTTCTTTGGCATTCCGGAGTGTACAACTTCTTTGTCAAGTACAATTCCTTTGACAAGTTTAGTATCATGAATTGATGCTCCGGCTTTCTTTTCGACTTTTATATTATCTAAATCAACTTTCAGTGTTTTTCCATCAGCGCTACTTTCACTGATTTGTTTTGAAGCGTCTACCACTATCTGTGCTAACATTGGGCTATCATCAGAGACCAGCTTTGAGTACATACTTGTCTGTGCAATTTTCTTAAGGAGGTCTTTGTCATTAGTGTCCACTTTGACTGCGATCCTTTGGAGTAGTGAAAGCGCATGTTCTGCTGCAGCGGTATAACCATCTACAATAACAGAAGGATGCACATCTTTGTTAACTAGTTCTTCCGCCTTTTCCAACAATGCCCCTGCAAGTATCACTGAAGATGTCGTTCCGTCCCCGACTTCGTTGTCCACAGACTTTGCTACCTCAACCATCATTTTGGCGGCAGGATGTTGAACGTCCATTTCCTTTAAAATTGTAGCACCATCATTGGTTATGGTTACGTCACCAAGCGTGTCAACGAGCATCTTGTCCATTCCTCTTGGGCCTAGACAAGACTTTACCATGTCTGCAATGAGTTTCGCAGCCATAAAGTTATTCCTTTGTGCTTCTCTACCTTTACTTTCTTTTGTCCCTTCCCTTAATATTATAACTGGCATTCCACCAGCAGTTGCTTGAATTGATTCCATTCTCACATATCACCTAGAAGAATGCTACACTTTTTTCTCTTGCCTCTTTTATAGTTTTACAAAATCCTTTGGGTACTAATGAACTAAAGTGATCTTCGGGACATTGAGTTGACAACGAAATTTAATTTGACTTGTCGTAACATTGTATTCGTCGGGAAGTTCTAATTTTATCAGCTGTAAAATGGGTCCTTCAATTGATGACGAAAAGCATGCCAGGAGCGATATTGAACGTTTCATTTGCTTCCCGCATCTCTCCGCTCTTTTCTCGTAATTCTTTACAATAAAAAAGATCGGGCGGCTATTGTTAAGAGCTAATAGTTTCTTATCCGGAGATGCATCGTTTTCCCTTACTCTATCATCAGACGATCTTCAAAAC
>JBAWET010000139.1:0-8445 GCA_049591355.1 Nitrososphaeraceae archaeon | reverse complement strand
CGATACCAGCATCGGGTCATTGGAGTTCAGTGGAGCTGATAATGTGTATAATTTCGTCAAACACATATGGGACCTGACCATGATTTTTATTCTATCAATGAAAAGGCGGTAACTATGTTCTGGCTATCCGAAGATGTTGGGAAGGATCATGTTTTCAGACAAATTAGGAGATGATGGTGTTGCTGCGGCGGCATTGCTTTGACTTGTTGCGGCGAGACTAGATGTCACATTAAAAGTTCTTGAAGCAGAGTTGGATCCTTGGGTGGCTACAACATTCTGAGGTCCCGTCGAAGATGGAGGTACCTCAAAGTTAGCGAAAAATACTCCAATTGTACTAGTAGTCACGATGGCGGGGGTCGTAGTTATATTATTGCCATTAAATGTTATACCTACAGTAGAGCTAGGAGCGAATCCAGCGCCTATAATATCTACCGACGTGCCCACTGGACCAGAGGTTGGATCAAGTATAATGATAGGCACCGAAGAGGTAACTGTAAAGAGTTTCGAGGCTGAATTAGATCCTTGAGTGGCTATAACAGGTTGATTTCCGATCGATGACGATAGAGGAACATTGAAGGTGGTATCGAAGCTTCCAGTAATGGTGGTTGTGACTGTAGCTACAGTAGTACCCCCAAAGGTTACCGTAACGATAGAATTGGGATCAAATCCAGCGCCTGTGATATCTACCAGCGTACCGACTGGCCCAAAGGCTGGGTCAAGGATAATGACAGGCCCCAGCAAAGACGTAACTGTAAACGTATCTGAAGCTGAATTCCCTCCCTGGGTAGCCCTAACAGTTTGATCTCCAGCCGGTGACGATAGAGGAACATTGAAGTTGACAGCGAAGTTTCCCGTAGATGTTGTTGTCGCTGTAGCTACAGTAGTACTACCGAAGGTTAAGGTAACGATAGAATCAGGATCAAATCCAGTGCCTGTAACGTCCACCGAAGTAAGAACAGGTCCGCTGTTTGGGCTGAGTGTAATTTGAGGTGAACCACCTGAAGTAGAAAACTGCCATTGACAGTTTGAATCAACTCCATTTGAAGCGCTACAATCCAAAAAGTTTCCATTATTATCTTCAATATTGGACGAAATCGTCGCTTCGTAGTGTGTATTTGGCAGCAATTGCTCATGTAGGCTAAAAGTTGCTGACTTGCTACTGGTTGATACACTCTGGACAAAAGGATCGACTGAACCGTCTAAATTAAACACGTCAAGGCTTCCACTGTCAATAGTATTCTCGTCAATTTTTTCATTAAATGTAACGGTTATATCGGTATTCAATGCGACGTTGTTATCGCCGTCACTTGGATCTGTGCTCGTCACAGTAGGTGATGTAAAGTCGCCATTGTTATCACCGGGGGAAGTTTGTGTTACAGTGCTGTCTTTAATGTTGTTACTGTTATTCTGACATTGCTGGTTGGTTGGGCCAAAATCATTGTTTTTCAAATGATCTTCGGCGTCTATGTGGATCTCGCAGTTTATTTTAGGACTCGAATTTTGATTTTTCTTCGGATGATTACAATTGTTATCATGATTTTTGTCGCAATGATTCGCTGCAAATACTTGAACTCCTACTATTCCAGTGATTAAGAATACCGCAATCAGGCCGACCAGAAGTATTGGAGATTTCTCCCAAAGGTTCACTTATGTTTCATAGAATTGTAATTGACAAACTATAACTGGGATAAGGAGAAAACAAGTCTAACAATAATTAAATAATTAGTTTGCAATGAATCTATTAATCAAAAAACGTGTAGTATACCGTACTTTCGTCATGGCCTATAGTGCAATATGCCGCCGCACTCAATGATTTTTTTAATTAATGATGGGAATGGCTTCATTGCGAACGATTCGCTAGTGGTGACGTCAAGAATTGCATTTTTGTCTACATCAATTTCTAATGTGTTTTTGTCCGAGATCTTCTCGACTGCAGACCTCTCAATCTCGATAGGCAAGAGGTATCCCCCATCAACAGCATTTCGATAGAAAATACGTGCAAAAGACGGTGCAAGAACAGCTGTAATACCTGCAGACGAAAGTGCAATAGGTGCATGTTCCCTGCTGGAGCCGCACCCAAAGTTTGCCCCTGTCAATAAAAAATCACCTTGAGCCACTTTATTAGGAAACCCAGGATCGAGTCCTTCCATTGCATGCGTGGCTAGTTCGGCGTGATCATGAATTTTCAAGTAAGGACCAGGAAGAATTACATCAGTATCTATATTATCTTTACCATATTTGTGAACAGTGCCTTTCAATTTGTCCAATACTATATATCCCTCGGATCTGTAATCATACCTGTAAGGGCCGATGCTGCCACGACAAGTGGAGATGCCAGATAGGTTTTTGACTCCACGTCTCCCATTCTGCCAGGAAAGTTCCTGTTCGTGGTACTTATGCAAACTTCATTTTTGGCCAAAACGCCCATATGGGCTCCACAACAAGCTCCGCAGGTTGGCGGACCAACAACAGCCCCAGACTCAAGAAAAATACCAATTAGTCCTTCATTCATCGCATTTAGATATATTGACTGAGCTGCGGGTACAACTTCAGTCCTTACCTTTACTTTCTTTCCTTTCATAATCTTACCAGCAGCCCTCAGATCATGCAGTTTCGCGCCAGTACATGAACCAATATATGCTTTGTCTATCTCTATCCCTTGTAATTCCCTGGCAGGTGAAATATTTCCAGGAGAGTAAGGTTTTGCTACAGTTGGTTCGAGTTTATCAATTTCGTAGGCGAGCTTCTCTGCATAAGAAGCATCTAGATCGCCTTTCAATGCAGAAAAGGGTTCATGCGTTCTTTCCCGCAAATATGATTCGGTGATAGAGTCGGCATCAATAATGCCGTTCTTGGCCCCAGCCTCAGTAGTCATATTTGTGAGGGTTAGTCGCTCATCCATTATCAATTGCTTTGTTGTCTCTCCAGAGAATTGCATCGTTCGGTAATTTGCGCCATCCGTCCCTATATCTCCAATAATTTTCAAAATGATATCTTTAGCCATTACATGTGGTGGCAACTGACCTTCCAGATTGAACAACAAAGTTTCCGGAACTTTTATCCAAATTTGTCCATACATTAGACTATAAGCAATATCCGTATGTCCCAAACCTACGGCAAATGCGCCAAGCCCCCCAGTAGTGTTGGTGTGCGAATCACCTCCAACATAAACTTCACCTGGTAGTACCAGTCCTTCTTCGTGAGACAATGTATGGCAAATGCCATACTGTCCAAGTCCGTATTTGTAATGCCTTTTTATACCAAACTTTTTAGTCCAGTTGGTAAGTCTCATTATGTTGTTTGCGGATATTTTATCTGCCGCAGGAACAAAATGATCTTCTGACACCCATACTTTGTCAGGATTCCATATCCTTTCAAGATGGACACCTTTTTTTGCCCATTCTTCAAATACCTTGATTACTCCTGGTCCAGAGACGTCATGGACCATTAATTTGTCTACCTTAACAAATACAACATCATCAGGAGCTACCGATGGCATTGATGACGCCCGTGCAATTATTTTTTCGGTAATAGTCATCGCCAATTAAATTTCACTTGATAGAATTAATGGCAAGTCTGAAACATTAAAACCTTTCACAAAATACAGATATTATAATCTGATGTAATTAATTTCGTGGAAGTTTTTGCAATCAGGGTTCGTAGAAAAACTAGAAAATTCGATCTTTTCAAAACGATAGTGAATTCCGGATTTAACTTTGTCGATGGAGATGTAGTTGTGGTTTCAAGCAAGTTTGTCTCAATTTCAGAAGGATCGTTGATGCAACTGAAAAGAGTAAGGCCTACTTCGATGGCAAAAAAGTTGGCGAGAAGGTTTCAAATGAACGAAGAATTAACGGAGTTGGTACTACGTGAAGCTGACATGATTATAAACGGGATTCCTGGCTTCTTACTTTGTATCAAAGACGGTATGCTTGCACCCAATGCAGGAATTGACAAGTCAAATGCCCCTAAAGGCAAAGTAATTTTATACCCGCGTAATGCATTTGCATCAGCAGATTCACTCCGACTAGAATTCATGAATTCCCTAGGACTAATGATTGGTGTCATCATCTCAGACAGTAGACTTATGCCAACGAGAATAGGAACTACCGGAATTGCCGTTGGTGTGTCAGGAATTGAGCCTGTGGAGGATCAAAGAGGTCATCATGATCTATTCGGAAAAAAACTAAAAGTTACACTTAAGGCTATTGCTGATAGCCTTGCGACCATTGGTGTTTTTATCATGGGCGAAAGCAACGAATCAACTCCTGTCGTAGTAATTCGAGGTGCAGAAATCAGATTTACGAATAGGAAACTCAGTCATGTAGAAATGACGATTGATCCATCAAACGACATTTACCTCAGAAATTTTTCGCTCAAATTGAAAAATACGTCAGTGGCGTGAAATGTTTAGTGGGCACACAATTCTCCTTTGTCGAGTACCTCGACAACTGAGATCGGTTATATTGTGCAATTTATTTTTAGGCTTAATTAAAATAGGTGTTATCACTATTTGCGAAGCACCATTAAACCATTTTAGAGAATAAAAAGACTAAAAGTGCCGACGGGGTCAAAATTGGAGATGTCTCAGGCGCCAATGGCGAAGAACGCAAGAGTTTTAATATGCCTTACGAGTAAAAATTTCAGTCGCAATAAATGTCAGAATTCTTGACTACATATCCCAGAAGGATAAATATTGTAAAGGGCCTTCAAGATTTTATAAGGAACGAAGAAATCCTGCTGGATCATCTCAGTATAGCGGTAAAAATGAGGAGAAAAGAAGAGCTAATCCGAGCACTCTTCGAAGAAGGATTCAGGAAAGTACAATTTGAAAATAGGAAACCTTTCCAGATAGGGAAAGGGTTTTCTAAAAAACTAAAGAGCCCATGGGAGCTCCATTTGCGATTGTTGAACCTTCAGAAAGGTATGATAGCAATTCAAGCAGAGGTTGAGATCTCTAGGAAGTATATTCAGCATATTCGCTCAGTCCGATCGCCAGTAATCTACGAAATAGAATCAATTTTGAAAACACATAGAATTGAGTATAGAATATGGAATGCCAAGGTCCGAGATTATATAGCGAACATTATAGACAATCACCAAATAGCATTAAAGGCTCCACGTCTTGCAGCTACTCCATGGAAGCCAATGCTGGTAATTGCAATTGGATTAGCCGTTGTGTACGCATTCAAATTCATTCGGCTATTCTAAGATAGAAGGAAAATATTAGTCTATTAAAATATCATACCTCTACATGGTATTTCATAAAACACCGTCAGTGGCTAAGCCCAGACCTTTTCTCTGAAAGTCAGCTTCTTGTAAAGGACGAAGTTTGACAATGATGCGATCGATACAGCAAGAACAAGCGATAACCGGTATGGCATGTCATTTTCGACAAGCATGTATAATATGAACAGTTGAATTAATGCACCTATTACACTTATCCCAAAAAAGGACAAAAATTGTTTTGCAGTAGACCCTGGTGAAAATTCTCTATCCTCAAATGTCCAGTACTTGTTGAAGAAGAAATTGAATGCTGTCGAAATTCCAATTCCCACCATTGATGCTTCGATATACCATAGATTTGAAAGCAACCTGAGAGAGTTGGCAACATCGTTAGCAAGAAGGAATGATACTACGTAATTAATTACTAATCCTGCTATTCCAACTGTGTAGTACCTACCAATTTTCGACAAGAAAACAACCGATCTGCGATTGACTTGTTTGTTTACAGTCCGCTGTCCTGCATTCTGTCCATAAAGATACAATTGCCAGACAGCGGCCGCATAATTCATTATTACGTTCCTATCCATTTTGCTCTTTCCAGAGACTCTGTCAGTAAATGTATAAGGAATTTCTTTAACCTGAACTCCCTTGTTTTTTACCAAAATTTCTAACAATATCTTGTATCCCTTAGTACCTATGGAAATATCTTTGATAAGTTCTCGAGGAAGGGCGAAGAATCCTGACATGGGATCTTTCACTTGCCTCACATTCAAACCATGCCTCGCCAGTTTCGAAGCGCCTGTGCTCAAAAGTCGTCTCTTAAATGGCCAGCCAACAACCTTTCCCCCATCAATATACCTCGAAGCAACAACTATACATCTTGGATTAATTCGCAATTCCTCAAGCATTTTGGGTATCACTTCTGGGGGATGTGAAAAATCTGCATCCATTATCAAGATATATTTGCCATTTGACTCCGCAACTCCTTCCATAATTGCAGGGATCAGTCCGTTTTTTTCTTTTCGGTGAATTACTTTTATTCTAGTCTCGTTCA
This sequence comes from Nitrososphaeraceae archaeon, assembly GCA_049591355.1. Classification (GTDB taxonomy): domain Archaea; phylum Thermoproteota; class Nitrososphaeria; order Nitrososphaerales; family Nitrososphaeraceae; genus TA-21. The sequence continues at coordinate 2,165 of JBAWET010000139.1, read as the reverse complement.
ATTCGTCTACATTCCTTTTCAACGTTTTCTCATTTTTGCCCCATGATTTACTCTTAACATAATTCTCTACTATGTTGCCAGTTCCGTCTGGCGAATTATCATCCACTACAATAATTTCAGTGCTTTCAAGTCCAGGTACATTTTTTTCAATCTCACTGATTAAACGGATAATATTGGCAGATTCGTTATACGTGGGAATAATAATAGAGAAATTTAGCACTTTTGATCCTGAGAATACCACATTATTCTGATTTGAAAGCACAGTCTATACAATAATTTTGACTCCCATGTATTAAGATTTTTATATCGATCTAACTGCATAATGTACTGATATTATTTTTGGTTTACGCGTTATGTTAATGTTATATTTACATCTCTTACTGTTTTATTGCTTTAATTTTAATTACTCGACATATAAAGATCACTCCCCAGTGGAGTTAATGACATCCCCTGTTTTGACAAATTTGTCCTCAGGATTTGAGATTGATGGATCAGTTATTTTAGGTGGAACGCTAGGTGATTCTTGATTATCGATAACCTTTACTGTTGTAATCGCAGAATTTGAGCCGCCATTGTCGTCAACAATAGTCAGTTTGAACACTAGTATTGTATCATGATTAACTTGAGGCGAAATGAAGCTCGCCTCAATATTGGTCGCGTTTTCCAGGGCAACTTTTGGACCCTTAATTTGTTGCCATTGGCATAGATCTATTTTGCCGTCTCTATCCCTACTATCAGAGCCATCAAGAAGTACTTGTGAGCTCTCAACCGCTAGCAGATTCTTTTTGACATCTGCTTCAGGGAGAATATTCCTTATTCCAGTTATCACATCTTCATCTGTTGTTTTTGGAATGATGGGTTTTGACTCTGCATTTTGGTTTGAATTGTCAACAGTGACGTTATTGTTAAGTTTCTTTTGGAACCTTCTTTTCGGTGGTTTGTGTATTGTTAATTATAGGAGTCAGCGGTGATGGCAGTTTATTCTCTTTCGGACTGTTACCTTCCTTTAATCATATAGTCTCTGTGGTCATTGTATTTTTAGCATTCTCAGAGGCAGTAGTCTGAGCGGTAACGTTTTGTGGTGCTTGCGTCTGATTAGATACATTAAGTTTAGTCTCAGTTGTAGTCTTCAGCGATGTAATTGACGAACTAGATGGGATAAAAAGTACTTGACCCGAAGTATTAATGTCACCATCATATGCATTTGCAACCTCTTCTGAAGACAATGCTCTATTCCATATCCTGATTTCATCTGCATTTCCAACAAAGAAACTATTAGCAGATTGAGAATTAGCCCCTATCCTTACAGGTTGTATGCCTAAGTTATCAGGCGAGGCGCCAGACGTAGATCGACTCCCTATTTGAGAACCATCGACATAAAGTCGAACAAACGAGCCATCACCAACAGCATCAAAATTGAAATCTGATAATGCATGAGCAGGATGGATCCATAGGCTTAATAGATTGGAAAATGGAAATAAAATTAATATTGCGAGAGCCAACGAAATGGCTACGAGCACGCCACATGAGGGCATTACTATCAAACAATAATCATGTTCTATAATATTGATTGCTTGAAGCTCCTTTTGTCCGACGACGCGAGACAAGCGAATTATTTTGGAAGTGAGTGTTCATAAACTCAGAGCGCAGATGACCTTAGACATTTAATAGAGTATCCTACAAAAATAAGAGATGCTTCCAGTTAAGTCATTCGGACCGCCGTATTCTTTCGGACTTGGTAAGTTAAACACGACATGTTATGAGATGTTCATTAAGAGAAATTCAATGTTGCAGGTATCTTTGTTCATGACAGCCGTCTTTCTCACTTCATTTTGTTTCAGTGCATACAGTAATGTCGAGGCAGCAACGAACTTGACATCTGTATATCACACCGCTGGTGCCAATGCAGCTTTTCTTTCCCCCCAGCATTTGATTTTAGAAAAAAGCGTTATTCTGGTTTGGCAGGATAATAGTACTGGGAATGACGAAATCTATCTTAGGAAGAGCTCTGATGGTGGAATAACATTTGGAAATGCAACAAATTTAAGCGATAATGTAGGAAATTCACAATCTCCACAGATCCAAGCCCTTGGTAACATAACATTTGTGGTTTGGCAGGATAATAGTACTGGGAATGACGAAATCTATCTTAGGAAGAGCTCTGA
>JBAWET010000138.1:0-3019 GCA_049591355.1 Nitrososphaeraceae archaeon | reverse complement strand
TTTGGATCTATATAAGAAAAGGCTTACCATTTAAGAAAATCTTAAGAAATCAAAAGTGGATTTGCAAATCTACTTGTAAAGCGATTCAATAATGATGGATTCAAAGTTTGGAGGCTCTTCTGTTATCACATACAGCCTTTAACTGCTTTGTTGTGTAGTAGACATTATGACAGAGATAATTGAAGATACGTTTGACAAGTTAAAAGCAGGCGCCAAAGCAGTTGCTGAGAAGGTTTCACATCCTGAAAAAGATATGGGTGCTGAATACGAAAAAGAAAAGCATAAAGAAAATATGTCAGAAAGCGAGCATGATGCCAATTGTGGATGCGGTCACGAACATTCCAATGATCATGGAACCAGCGAACCGATGAACCCAGACAAGATCAGCCAACATGAGCCTACTGCAGTTAAGAGAGACAAGAATCAATCAAGCACTGGCGAACCAGTGTAGAAAAGTTAACTAAGTCACTGTCTTTTTTTGTAAAAGTTTATAGTGCTTCGCAAACGCGAGAACATACGAGAATTGGTCTGATAGCATCTATTTATTTCGTAAACTGAGTTTGCATTTTTCAATAATAGTTGTTGCAAGTTCTGTTTTAGGGGCCATTAATTAATTCGCCTAACGGCTATTAGTATGACTTGAGCGTTACTAAACTAGGTTGGGCCATAGTTTTCCAATCGAAGATCTCTACCGAGAAAGAAATCAGGGCAGTAAGAATTCTCGGTCAGTTCTTTGCTTTCAACCATGTGCTATCCTTTTCTTCTTTTCCTTCTCATCTTCCTGTCTATAATGATTCCTAGTTTCAGCACTGTTCAATAGGGGGTATTCGTCTTCCCCTTAAATAAGTAAGTCTATATTTGTGTAGTTGAATAAATATACTAGGTAATATGAAGAAGGAGTTTATTGTCTCAAAAATTGAGACTTCACCTGAAGAGAGCGCTTACGTTCATGTTATTTTGACTGATACAGGAATTCACTTTTCTCCTACTAGAAGACAACAGAAGTTCCCCGAAAATCCCTTTGGAATAGCATCCATACCTATTACTTCATTAGATGATTTAAAAAATTTACCAAAAAAGATATCTGACGCTATGGAACACGCATTTCGGGGAGATGGCAACAATACATCGCCAGAATCCACTACCTTCAAGATGAATTCAACTGAATTCGAGGAACTCGGGATAAAGGTAGGAGATAAGGTCACTCTAGAAATTGAAATATGCAATAATGATATTGGAGTCTAAAAACCCGTAGCGCTTAAAAAACATGAAAATTAACTATATTAAGTAATCCTCAAATATCAAAACTCGGCATGCTTAAACGCTTCCTTGTGAAAGGGAGCCATAGTAAACCTTGGTTGGCGGAGGATTCCAATTATAGTGATCCTTCTGTTCGTTCACACCCCACCTACCTTGATTGATGAGGGATCAAAATGGAAACAGTTGTCGAAGAAAACGATGTCGCCTCACAATACACCTGCGACATGTTCTCCATTAGGCCAAAGGATGTTGACAGATTTGTCAGGCAACTCATTTAATGATAGCTAAAATTGGGGTACGGCAATACATTAGAAGCCGGGTTAGTGGGGGCCTTCCCACATAGTCATCCAACAGTCGTCTTTCACAACCCTACTAACCCAATTAAATCAGACCTTCTATATAGAATGACTATTCAAAACCAACAATAGAGACTATGTTCTAAATTATGATAATGCAGTGTAATCTTATCCGTTATATCTAAACAAGGAGAGATGCATTCATACTTACTTTGGAGTACTGGCTTCTCATATTTTATTTTAATAACCAATAGATACGCAACATAAACAAATCACATTAATAATGGTTAAATAAAATAAAAGAACTGATTTCATAATGAGGGCAGCTATTTTCGAAACTCCTGGTTTAGATAATCTAAAAGTTGTAGATAATGCTGAAGATCCGAAAATAAAGGATCACGACATTCTTATAAAAATTAAGACGGCGGGTGTAAATCCAATAGACCATCTTGTAGTATCTGGCATGTTACCAAAAATCCTACCCTTTTCACATATTCCAGGAGCAGAGTCAAGCGGAATAGTAGAACAGATTGGGAGTCATGTAAGTAATGATAACATAAAGGTAGGGGGACAGAGTAGTGGTGCATAACAAGGTCTTTGATGGAACTTGTGACATGTGCTTAAATGGTCTTGAAATGATATGTAGAAACGGTGGATTAATTGGTGCAATTACCAATGGTGGCTTTGCAGAATATATTTCGGTACCCGAAAGAAATGTCTTCAAAATTCCAGATGACTTGAATTGGGACGTAGCAGCAAGCTTGCCTGTAACTTCTTTGACTCCTTATCATGCCCTAAATGAAGCATCGGCTAAATTAAATGAATTTTTGCTAGTGTTTGGAGCCTCAGGTAGTACTGGAATGATAGCAGTACAATTGGGTAAGAAAATGGGCACAAAAGTTATTGCAGTTTCCAGAGACAATTGGATAAAAACTGATTTTGGCGCAGATTATGTTATCAATGACTATGACAAGGTAGTAGAGCAAGTAAAAGAAATTACCCAAGGTAAAATGGCAGAGGTTGTCATGAACTCATTAGGAATTGGTACTTGGGAGAGCAGTGTCGAATGTGTGGGTATTAATGGAAGATTGGTAACATTCGGAGGATTAACAGGTGGGGATGTAAAACTAAATGTACAATCGTTGTACAGAAAACAAATAAAAATAATAGGATCTACTGGTGGCACAAGAAAGGAATTGCAAGATCTTATTACTATTGCAAGTAATGAACGACTTAAAGTTAAAGTGTGGAAAAAGTTTAAGCTTGATGAAGTTAAGAAGCGTTGCAAGCGTTATTTGCTAAAGAAAGAGATGGTAGAATCCTTTTAGAAATCAGCTAACTCTTGATACTACACAATTTTATTGATACTTCATAATTGTCACGAAGCTTTTGTTCTGGCAATTCAATATGATTTATTTCCATTTGTCTGTATGTCGTACGATTAACCAAATCATTATTCTTTG
>JBAWET010000137.1:0-8022 GCA_049591355.1 Nitrososphaeraceae archaeon | reverse complement strand
TCATATCTTACACGCCTTGTATTCGCACCATCGATCTGGTCCAAGTTCCATATTTCTATATTAACTGCAGCTGGCCCACCATATTCAATCATGATCCTGTCCCCACTTTGAATACTATATGCGGTAGCTAAAGTGAAGGTATATTCAGCAAATGCAGTCCCCAATGAAGTAGAATCTATGGTTTGGCTGAATGATGCTACCACGGAGTCATCAGATTTTCTTCTTATTTTTGCCGTGACGAGCCCTGATGGATTACCGGCCTTTCGCAGCCTTACCTTCCATGATTTTAGAGATTTTCCGACAAGGGTGGACGATGCATTTGAGGCCTCTTCGCCATATCTTGTAGATCCACCTACGTTCAGAGCAGCTGCCTTGTTACCAGGAATAGATACATTGTAAAATGTTTCGGGATTATTGATGCCCGGGATGCGGATTATCTTCGCAACGGATGGAACACCAGTTGCATCCAAAACATGAATCATATAATACCCTGGGGGGGCAATGTTGGGATTTATGGGAGCAGATACCATTACGCTATTCGTTCCTTTGCTCAGGATTTGAAGCCAAATTAACCTTTGATTGGGTTCATAGTGATGAGTACAGCTCATCAGTCGTACTAATGATACTGACACAACAGTAGGGGGATTATTTGTAGGAATGATTATGGTACCGCCATAGTTTCCTACGTTTGGAGATCCTGATATTACCGGTCGAGGACCCAGGAAAAGATAAGGTGGGCTGAAGAATTCTGTTCTCAGTTCCTGAGACCCGGCGGTTACAGTGCTTCCAGCTGTCCATACTCGTCCGTCTGGCAACAATAAGGAAACCTGATGATACACCCTCGGTACTGACGCCGCAGGCAATGCTTGCCAATTTTCGGTGATTGGGTCAAACATTTCAGGGATGTAAACAGGTATTGTGTTAGCTATCTCAGATCCCCCAAATATAACACATTTGCCATCTGGGAGAATAACAGGGGCCTGTTCTTTCCTCCTATACGTTATTGGTGCAACATCTCTAACAATGGGGCTAATTGAAGTCCCAGCGTCGAAATCTAAAATTTCAACACGCGTTGTTGCGTATGATTCAGCATCAGGGGAGCCTCCAACAAGTAATATCTTTCCTCTCTCGGAAAGAATATTGTGAAGGGGAAGCAGGAATGAAGCACCATAATGCCTGTAGAATGAAGTCTGACCTAGAAAGGACCATTTACCGTTTGCGGGATCCCAAGATCTTACATTTGGGTGAACGCCGCATGTTACAACCAGACCGCTGGGCATTAGATGCATCCTGGGATAAAGACCTACATTCGGAGCAACTCCTGAGGCAGACCCACCATAGCAGGGCAAGCCAGCTCCTACACAAGTACCTTCGCTTCCGTAGCCCACACAATAAGTGATACTGGTATTAGGATCGAAACTTTTGGTCCAAGCTTTTGACGCGGGGTCATAAACTTCTATAAGTCTATTAAAACTTCCAAATTCATCAAGACCATTTGTGACAACCACCTTTCCGTTAGATAATGTAACCAATGTTGGATACCATCTACCATGAGTCATTGAAGAAACCCAAATAAGATTTTCAGATTGCGTATCTACTTCGTATGTGGAATTTAATCCGTGCCATTTACCGTTACAATTATCTACATCGTTATCGTACATTTTGGTTCCTCCAGCCAAAAGAACATTACCATTTGCAAGATGCGTCAAACCTGCACAAAACAAATCTTCACTTAATGGAAGATTCTTTTCAGATCCAGTATCTAGATTCAATATACGTGCCTCAAAAGGGCCATGACTCTGCTCCGGATGGTAAGCTGAGCCAGCAAGATAGAATATCTTTCAGTTTGGTAGTACCGCCGCATGAATGGCTACCGCTGTAGTATTCTGACCCATTGCCCAAGAACCGCTGCCCTGAGCAGAAACTAGGTTTGAGCGTTGACTTATGCCTCCAAAACGACCAGGGTGCAAGAAGAGACCTGATGATATAGCTATAGCTCCGTAGCCCAAAAGTTTAAGAAAGTCGCGCCTGGAAATAAGCCCCGACATCTTATATCCCTCTTTCATCTAGTGTTAAGAGAATAGTTTTGGACCTGAAAAAACGCATTGTCTTATCATGTGGTGGGCTATGCCTCTTTACTATAGATTGCCGGGGACTTTTGACTTATCTATACTGATACTTGTCGATTCCTCGGTTTTTGTCCAGAGCAAGTAAAAACAAAATTCCTACTTGAACCGCTTGTTACGTGGGCTTCTGGGAACGTGAAACCTGATCCTCAATGATTAGGAATGGATTAAAGTCATTTAACTAACAATGTGACCCTTGATCATAGAAATATCAAACTAAAAAATTAGATAGTGTAACCTTTCATAATAACGTCTGAGATAATGTTCGGGATTTTGACCTCAGGAAAGATCTCGCAAAAGAATTTCTTTTATTTTTTTATCGTCAAGCAGGCTATCAATCAGCTTGCTCCGTTCATACTTTGTAATATCGGAGGATAGGTTCATGGAGTCTATTGCTCTTAGCTTGTAGTCATTCTCGGCTGCTTTTTTAATGGTTACGTGTCCATCATAAACTATTTTTCCAAAAGCTGTAAGAAAGTGTTTTTTGTTTTTACGTTTAACTATGCCTAACCTAATTAGTCGTGACATTCGCGAATAGAATTCCTTGCGCGATAGCTTTAGTTGAACAGAAAGATCTTCGCTGTTTAGCCCTTTTACAGATATGGTTTCAAATAATTTCAATGACTTGGGATCGCAAATTGCATCCAATATTTCTGCTACTGATATCAACTATATATGCCATAAGGGACACAGTGAGTTATAGGTTGTCTTCGAATTCTATTTTGTTTTGCCAAGATTAGACATTGTCTCCATATATGGGCCAAACAAATAACTAAACAAACGAGTGTTATTGGAATTAGGATATAAGACACAACTCTTATGTACATGGATTATTAGTATTTGATCCTAATCTGACTTTCTGTCATGTATAGTTGAGTTTCATATGGTAGTTACGCTGCACATTAATCATAGTGCTATGAGGTGGTTGGACGGGGCTAGATAATTTAGATATATTGTTACTGTCTGGTGTAGGAAGAAAGCATCACATTCAATTTCCTTATGTGGCCCTAATACTACAAATCGAACAATAGCGAATGTATTCATATTTTGAGCTTCTTTTTGTTATTGCTCTATCTCCGCGTGTTTGTGGCTGATTATAACTACGGACCCGAACTTATTTTACTGTAGGAACTGGGGAATCTAAAACATAGTATATTGCATACAATTAAGTTGTAGTATTCGCTGCAATAAGTCAGTATTAGGGATGAAAGAGCAGATCGCGAGTATTATTTACATCGCGATAGTAGCACAAATGTTTCTCCAGGGGGTCTACGCCAATCATTGTATACTATACGATCCGTCAACTAGAACAATTACTGCAGTCTGTGGTTCAGCAAGTCTTTCAGATATCGACGAGCAGCTTGTTGATAGCTCCATTCTAAAACAGGAATCTCGCGGTATTTGGATGTTAAATGCTAACTTGAATATTGCCAATGGAGCTAACTTTTATATCAATTCAACTGACGCTTCATGGCTAAAGATCAATTCTACTACTCCAGAGAGTGCTTATGATATTGACATTTTCGGCAATATGAATATTGATTCGGTTAAGATAACCTCGTGGAATTCAACATCTAATAACTATACTACTATTGATGGAAAAGTACCACGCGCATCTATTACTATAATGCCAAAAGCATCGGGAAAGACAGACATCGTGAATTCGGAAATCTCATATTTGGGATACAATTCTACTCATAGGAATGGTCTTGCATACTTTGGTAGTAATGGTGGCGTATTTGCAAATAATACAATGCATGACATTTGGAACGGTCCCCACTTGCAAGGAACAGGAGAAAAGCCCAAAATCCACGATAACAGAATTTCCGCAGATGCAAACTATAGTAATCAAGGCGAACTTCAAAATGCTTCCAACTTGATCAAAAATCCAGCGCCAAAAGTGGATTTGAGTCCTCCTTTGCTGGCAATTACAAGTCCTACTTTCAACGCCACAATACCCCAAAAAAGAATCTTGGTGGAGGGAACAGCTTTTGATCCAGGACTAGGAGTTAAGCAAGTGGAAGTTCTCTCTCAAACATATCCGCTAGACAATAACACATTTAATTATAAATTGGCCACTCCCGGGGCTGCTGGAAATTGGTCGACTTGGACAATTCCGATAATTATTTCGTCTATAGGACCACACAGGATTCTTGCGATGGCTACCGATCTTGTTCTTTTTGTTGTTGATTTTAAATTTCCACTTACATTTTCTGCTACAACGAGTTTCTATTTGGCAATTGTCACGAAGTAAGGATGAATGTCTAAACAAGTAAGAAAGTCGCTCATTCTTCCCATATTGCCTTTTAGGCTTCTAACTCGTCTTAATTTAACTTCTTAAACCGAACATTTCGAATCTATTGCAGCAATTGAGGCAGTGTGGTCATTAATTAAAATTTACCTGATGGACTTACCATTCTTCTACAATCCACTATTGAATCAGAAATTCTTTTGTAGCATTTTCGATCATTATTAGCGAATCATATATTTCCTTACCTAATTGGGTAAGACAATAATGATTATTGATCATGTCAAGTAGACCTAAAGTCATCAACCTCTCAATTCTAGAGTTAAAATCTCTTTTGTTTAGATCAAACTTATCACTCAGGAACTCCGGAGTTGAGAGCTGTCTCCCTCCTCCATCGTTTGCAATTATTTTTATAAGGTCTATATGTTCTTCATTTGAGAAGATTTTTAATATCGATCCGACAGTATCAGTATTAGGCGTTCCCATTGCGATAGCTCCCTGAATGATACAATAAAGATATTCTATTTAAGGCTGTGTTCCAATGATAAAGGAATCTAAATTTTGTTTTCGTTTTTTTACCGAAATATTGGGTACAGCTAATAAGAATGCTCGTATTATCTATAGCATATAACAATAAACTAATTTAAGGATATTGTTATCAAGTTTTTCCTAGTTTCTATATTCTAAGTGCAAAATCACCTAAAAAAATCTAATCGTATTAATCAGAACAGGTTTATAGAGCGATTTCTGATGTTGATATACTGTGGTAACAATATTTGCAAATCATCTTGTCTAACAAGAGCAGGAGCGAGTATGTTTTTTTTCCACATATTTGACAACGCATGCTAGTTTGCACGTTTCCGTAATATCCTTTCTATTATTAAATCTAATGTACAGAATCCTTTTACTTGGTAAGGATAACATAATTTAGCCAGTTTTGGATATCATACCCAATATTAGAAGAAATCGGAACGGTATCATTAATTGTCATTGTGATACTAATTTTCGAATCAAATTCAACCAGATAAAGTGCAATCTCAATGCATAGGAGCAATTGATGGTTTCAAAAGTGAATGAATTTATGACTTCCATATATTGGCCCAATTTCCAGGATCATGTCCAATTCGTCAAATTTGATGAGTGATTTTTAAATGAGTATGACTCAATGTCGGCTTAAAATAGTATATCAAATGAATGATGTTCTTTCTGTCATAGAGACACAAAGAAAGTTCTCTTGTGTGTGATCAAACTATAGGTAAAATTATGATAGGTAAGGTTCAATCACAAGACCTCGTTATTTCATAACAATTGAAAGCTTGACTTCAATCTCTTCTTGAGAGGGATTGAAATTCAGCTTGTGATAAAAAGAAAGAGGAATTTAGCATTTCTCTATAAATTTCAGACGTCTTGACTGACGAATTAATCCTAAGGTCTACTATTTTACCACTGCTATCATCTTTCCATATTTCATCCCAGTAACTTATTGCTTTTATTCTTGGATACCTACCAGCTTCCACTGACTCTAAAGCATTTTTTATCCATTCAGTTTTGTTTCCCAGATGAGGGTATTCAGCTACCCCAAATTCAAAAACTGCCAAGGGCTTATCAGATGAAATCTCAGTAATGACAGGGTAGGCCTTGTCCATTATATGGGTAAAAGATCTCCATTCAGAGTCTGGTGCATCCGCTCCGTAGACGCTAAGTCCAATCCAATCAATATAATCATCACCAGGATAATAGTTTTTTATATCATTCCATTCTTCATGAAGGTCGTTACCCTCACTTTTTTCTACGGGCGGAAAGACGTGAAACGCCCAAGTAATATTTTGTATACCTTCTTTTCTAAACAAATTAATTATATGTCTATAAGCGTCCCTGAATCTTTCCGGGCCATCTGCAGTCTCTCGATCTCCATATCCATCTTTTTTTCCCCCACCGTTTAGTATTCCACTCCATGGAAACCAATCTCCGTTCATTTCGGGCCCAAAATCTACTATTATGGGAATGTGTACCCTATTCGCGTCATGCGCCCATCTTAGCAGGTCATCATCAAACTTACCGTCAATTATTCGTTGGAGCGTGAATACAGGATCCCGCTCTCCTACTTGAAAATCGGTACGCGGCATCATACGAATGAAAGGAACGATACCTAAACTGTAAATAGTTAGTACATTTTCTTCCGGAAACGTGATATTTTCACTGCCCCAATTATTGGAAAACATTGCCCAAACTATTTTCTTTCCAATAGTCTTTTCAAAATCGATGATATTTTGCACTCTTACCTCGTCCTCTACTCCCCCAAAATTAACAAAGGCTCCTTGATAGACGCCTTTGACTGGTGCCGTTATCTTCGTCTCGTACCGCGAATATGAGTCACTGGGGACCGTAAGAATTAGAGCTGTAATAATTATGATAACTGCTAATGCAATAATCGAGAAGACAATGATCGAGAGCCTATTTGGGCGATATTTAATCAATAGTTCAATCTCTTACTTGCTAATATCGAAGTCTTTTACTAAAGTAAGACGGGAAAATTTCGTCGTAAATTGACGGAAATGTGGGTGAAAAAATAGGGTCAATCCAGGGGACAGAAATTGGAATAAAAAAAACATGTATTGGAACAGCCCATTATCTGACAGCAATAAAGCGTATCAATTTAGGGCTGCAGATTTTTGCCGCGGATAGCACAAATAGCAAGAAATAGTAGCAAATAGTCACTATCGGCGCTATTACTGGGATAATGATGAGAATCTCATATTGAAATATTCTCGCAGCTACATACCATATATACTGGATCTGAACGAATACCTTCATGCGCGAACTTCCATACGAAGAAAGAGTCGAGCTTTGCAAAAAGATGCTTAACAACCATAGACCATGGACGGAAATCGCCAAAGAAACTGGGTTCGGACCCACCCAAATAAGCGCAATAAAAAAGGAGATGTATGGAATCGATGGTTCACCTAAACACACCAAGGCATACGCTATGTTCGAAGAACGTAAGTCCAATTACGAGGTTGCACAAGCTCTAAGTCTTACCGAAGAGCAAACTCGAAAATTTAAGGAGGATTATTTAAAATTAATAGGGCTTGACGAACTGGAGGCTCTATATCATTTGGGTGATACCAAAATACATTCAATTTTGAACCTTCAAGCCGCGTTATCATCAAACGGCATTTCCGAGCAGGAGTACATATACGTCATTCCAGAGGTTGGCAGGAAAAAGAAATTGCAAATTGAGATTAATGTATTGGATGGTAAGATCGCTGAATCAAAATCAAGCCTCTATTATTATCAATCAGAAATAGATAAATCAAAACAGATGAAAGCCCATTTGGATGCTATTGCGGTCCAGAAAACGATTGAAATCAGAGAGCATGAATTGATGGATAATCAGCTCCTTAGGAAATATGGAAGATTCAAAAAATCGATCGAAAAGGCATTAAGAGGCTATATAGATCAGCTGCTAAGTGAAGTAATTGCCGAACGAAGGGCATACGATCGTGAACAGCTAACTGAGTTTCTCAAATCAAATGCCCGTGCGATCATGGAGGGCATCAAATGTGATATTGCAGCGACTACACGAGTTGCCACCAGCACTGTTCATTCATTAAAAGACCAGGAGTTGATTATTGCAAGAGTTTTGCA
>JBAWET010000136.1:0-6198 GCA_049591355.1 Nitrososphaeraceae archaeon | reverse complement strand
AGAATTTCTCACGTATGATGATCTTATTACAGGTTTTAGTATAAAATATCCTCCTGATTGGGACAGGGCACAGCACATTGACAAATCTATCACATTTACTGCCCCTAAAGAAAGCAATTCTAATACTATCCCGGCAGGATTAGGAATAATTTTTAAAGAAGTGTCATCAAATGTGTCCTTGTCTTATATTTCTCAAACACAATTAAACACTTTGAAGAATCTTTATCCAGATATTAAAATATTAGAATCTTCTGACATTACATTTGCAGGACATCCAGCACATAAAATAATCTTTACTGCTACTGATAGCACATTACATTTGCGAAAAGCGATGCAAATTTGGTTTAAGGACGATACGAAGAAGTATCTGATATTATACAAGGCAGATGTTGAAAAGTTTCCACAATATTTACCTACGATAGAGAAAATGTTGAATACGTTTTACACAAGCAAATAACAATTGGACTAGAAAGACATATCTGTGATATACAACATGAAATGTCATGTCCAAAGCCGATCTTTACCAGAGACTGGATAAAGTAAACGAAATAAGACTCAGTGTTAAAGGGAGAAAATCAGGCAGAGAAATTTCTAGGCCAGTCTGGTTTGTACATGAAAGCAATACTCTCTATTTGCTACCAGTCCAGGGCTCAGACACCAACTGGTACAAGAACCTGCTAGTCGATCCAATGTTGAAGATTTTTGTAAATGGCGCAGAAATAGCTGCGAAAGGTAAACCAATGACAGACAGTAGTAGGATTGACGATATCGTAAGGAAATTCAAGTCTAATTATGGCGAAGGGGACGTGAAAAAGTATTATACGAAATTAGATGTGGCCGTTGAAGTCCTGCTCTAATACACTAAATAATGCATTCAATTAAACTTCGAGATTATAGATAGATCAAGTAAAAGTCAAGTATAAGAATAGTATTCGCATGAATAGAATCATTTGGTAGATCCGTCATAGACAGATATCGGTACCGTGATCGCAGCATTTGTAGCCGCGGGAATTGGAGTTGTAACCTTCACCTTTTATCGGAAACAACATCAATTGAATGGATTGATGGAATCTTTCAAACTCTTGAATAGCGTAGAATCATAGAAAAGCAAGAGAGCAGGTTTATACATTATTTAAAATTTATAAGGAGAAAAAAGATCTTGGAATATTTCTATCAAACAATGATGTCGAAATAGTAGTCAAACAGTTTTAGAGGTTTGGTCTCTTGGATGTCAACATAATGGGTGATGGGAAAATAATGAAGGGAACATTTTACGAAAATAGAGATGGCACAGATAAAGATCACTTTGCAATTATGAAATAACTAGTCGAGAGTTGAGTTTTTCTTCACATCATTCGATTTGATAATATCAGAGGAATTTAAATTAGTGCTTTTCATGATTCATTATAGTCATTAGAGCTGCACTTTTTGCTGCAAATTCGGCTTTCTTCTCAGAGTGGTCATCAGTTCCTATTATAATTACATCTCCATCTTCAGGATGTAGCGTCTCTATCAATTGTTTGGACAACCGAAATTCATTCTGTAGTGCATCAAAGCCAGTAAGCGGAATGAAGAACTTATTGTCCATGAACAAAAGAGTAGTTGCGCCAGATGCACCCATTTTAATTGCGGCATCTCTTTGTTCGATTCCTGACTTTATGGTAGAACCCATCTGTTTTACCAGTACTGCGTAATTGTGCTTTCCAAGAGTTATGCTACATTTTGATAAGCTTAATTCATATGGTATGGAAGACAGGAACTCATTACATAATGCATTTCCCTTTTTACTCATCTTCGTTCCTGCATTTGTGGATTCTATGAGGTTTTGCATCTTTAGATGTTTCATCAGTGTTCTTGTTGCTCCCTCACCAAGTTCCAATTCATCACAGAGCATCTCTCTACTAACATGCCCGTACACTTCGATTAGCTGTAACGTTTTGAGCACATGTACCATGTCAAACGATACAAATGATTGCATCCTATTTGCAGCGTAGTTTGCAACATTTTGAAGAGTTTTGACATAAGTATGCATTAATGATTTGTGTATATCGTACGAATTTATATTTACTTGGCTTTTTTTAATCAACATACTCTAGCATGGTTGGATAAACCATCCCTTAATTTATATACTAGAATAATTACTACAGGGTAAGATGTCTACAATCAGACAGATTGTCAAAGAAGTACCTCGCGTTCCACGCATAGCCGTTGGAATCCTGGTTGCAATTTTATTATTTACAATGTTCATGGTGGGATTCGATCAAGGTCATTTATTCAGCATGGTTCAAGGAAAGTCAGCTTTTGATAATATGTGGATGCACGAATTCTATCACGACATGAGACACGCATCTGGTTTCCCATGCCATTAGTTTCCCACTAAAATTCGCTTGTCGTGAACGTAAATGAATTCAATAAGTCTTCTTGCAGTCACCATCTTTTCTGGTGCGATTGCTGGTACTATTCTCGCAATAATTAATCTGGGTCTAGTTGAACCATACATAGATTCAGCAATAGCTCTAGAAACACAGCGTAAAATTTCATCAAGAGAGAATGTGGACATGGCGGAATTGGTACATTATAGAGTTTGGCAGAAAGGTGGCGCGATTGCTGCTGGAGCTGTTTATGGTATATCATTGGGAGCATTATTTGGGATTGTATTTGCGTATGGAAGAAAAGCATTGCCTGGTGATAATAATAAGAAAAAAGCTCTTTTCTTGGCCGGAGTATTATGGTTTGTTCTTTACCTGATGGTTGCTATCAAGTATCCTGCTAACCCGCCAGCAGTGGGTGATCCTGAAACGATCTACTATCGTCAAAGTTTGTATGTGGGATATTTGGCTATTTCCGGTTTCACCGCACTTGCATTAGCAATTACGTGGAAGAGAGTTCAATTTGGATCAAAGAAGATTTTGTTTCCATTGATTTACGCTGCTGTAATGATTGTAGCTTACGTTGTACTTCCGCCAAATCCTGACAAAATAAGCATTTCCATGGACCTGATTCATACATTCAGGGTTGTAACAGCACTAACAATTGGCTTGTTCTGGGGAATCTTGGCAATAGTCTTTGGCTCATTGTGGGATAGGTTCATTCCACGTGAAGAGCCAAAGTTTGCAACTATGTGACAGTTTTAACATAACCTTGGTGGAGCTCTAGTAGAGGAAGCACCCTCCAACATTTTCTAATTGTCTTCTCTTGAAAATCAATAAACAAACGGAGAGGAGGGGAGAATGATGGAACCAATACCCTCCAATCCGGAAAGTGCCTGTCATGACAGTAAATAGAAGGTATTGAAATGAAGTTTTAATGCTTCCTTAACTTAGTTAGTCTATCGCAACACTGGTTTGAGTTTTCCAAGCAGAGTAATAAAAGCAGTTAGGAATAGACTAACATCTTAGAAAAAATTAGTTTCTATTAAGACAACGGAAAGGAGGAAAATTGACAAATCCTCCAATCCGCATACCCATGAACAAGGGGATAAATCCAAGGTCTAGAATCGAAGTATTATTGATTCCTTAACTTTGTTAATGATTACGTTTTTGTATCGTTTATCAATTTTCAATTAACCTTTTATTCTATGATGTCTTACCAATAACAACGTACGTCTAGCATAATACTGCTGTGGGTTCTCTTAGTTCTCCCCATGCCAGTTTTGATTTGGCCTTTATTAGAATTACGTAACTGATAATAGATAACAAAAAAGAGACTAAGGAAAGGAAATAAAGAAGGTTCCTATGAACTATTGGTCATCAACTGACTAGATTACACATACTGACAATAAATCAAAAATTATTTCCTTAATCGTGTGATTGTATTTAAAACTTTTTTTTAGGATTTAGTCGACTATACAATGACATTACGTAGCTCTACTGAACTTTGTTATAGTTCGCATAATTATGTCAATCTCATAGAATTTTTCTCAACCAAGCAGATAAATACTCTTAATCGCCTCTAGAAAGAAGGTCGTTTAATTCCTGAGGGTTTCGGCGATTAAGGTAATTCAAATGTCATCAATCAAACAACATCAAGAAACAAATACAATACGAAGATACCATGATGCTCAATTTTTGATCTGTAATTCTTGCTTTTGGTGTGCTTCTTATCTTTCACTTAATCCTCATTATGTCGAGAATTGTCCTTCATGCAGGAGTGATAGAATTGAGATTATCCCAATATCTCAAAAAGAGGCATACAAGGTAAACATGGATGGTTACAATATCTCGATGGAGTTTTGGAACCAAGTATGACTATTTAAAACCCTAAATTAGCCTTTTTTACCTTTGTGGACCTTATACAATTATGGAATCCCCTGAGAGCAGAATAGTTCCAACTGAGGATATGAATACAATCCAATTAAGGATTAGTGGAGAGGGATTTCCAGAAATGATTCTGGAAATATGCGATAACTGCAATTGGTCATTACAATGTATTAATCACAAAGGTATTGTCAAGACCTGCCCGATTTGTAGAAGTAAGGTGTCTTTAATTCCTATGAATATTGATGAGATTTGCTCCCTACATCACGATGAGAGAAGGGGAATGACAATGATTTTTGATCGAAGAAAACCTATGAGATGAAAGAAAATTTAATTTTACGTCTTCTTAATTAAGCTCCGATATTTCTCTTCGTTATTCTTAACATCTTCTTCAAATTCTGATGCAGTCATCCCATGCTCTTCGATAGCGTGATTCTTTGCATTATGAAACAGTTCTTGTTCTGTTTCACCACTGATTGTATGTGTACATGTTGGGTCTCCTGCTTCCTTACAGTTTATTGAGAATGTCATTGGGTGTAAGGTGTTGTAATCTTGTATTTAAGATTCTCGCGCAGAAGGACTCATTGCTAAGGAAGCTTACCAGCTATTGCTAGACACGATCTCAGATAGATCCTAATATTATATAGACAACAAATAATAAAACACGATTCGCTTTTTAACTAGTCAAGTCTTTGTTTGAATATGGGTGTTCAAGAAAATGAAGATGAATCAGTTAACCTCCTAGAAGTGCAACACGAAGTAACAGAGGAAGAACCTATCGAGCAGGTTTTTTCTCAAGAAGCTGAGGATATAAGTACGGTAGAACAATCCATCGAATCAGAAGATCAAGAAAGGTTTGAGGAAACTGCAAGATTCGAAGATATAGCCGCTCCACAGGTTGAGCCGAAACCACAGCTAAAGAAAGCCAGAAAGGTCACAAGAAAAAGTCCTACTAAAAGTGAGAATGAAGGCAAGCCAATTTCAAAATTACAGACCGAGCTCAGAAAACATTCCGATGCTCGAAAGAAAACAGATTTGGCGATCATAAACATTCGAAGAGAACTAAAAGATTTGTTATTAGCACACCACTCAACTATCAGAGATCTTCAAAAACAAATGGCACAGATGGGTAGAAAGATTTCCACACTTGAAAAATTCGGAAAATCTACAAAAGTAAAGACATCTGGTATGAAGACATCTTCGAGCAAGAAGAAATCTATTAAGAAGAAATCAAGAAAGAATAATCAAAAGAAAAGCAGAAAACGTTAGAGTTTTCACTACACTTAGTTGTTTACTTTGTTAACAAACTCTCAATTTCGAGCTAATATACTGTCGAGAAATAAAATTAAGCATGATCTTCGTTCCCTGCTTCCTCTTCGTCACCATTCGGTTCTTCTGGAATATCTGGTGCTGGTTCTGGTGTCGGTTCTACCTGTCCAAAATTCCTACGATTCACATCTAATTCATCATTTTTAGGACACATCGACATTATTATGGCAATAATGATATCTAGGTTATATTGTTCTGGATGTTTATTTGCTGTCGAAATCCTGTTTCCATTAAGATAAAAAGATAAAAAATGCGGTCATATTAAAACTAAAAATATCTGATTGTAAAGGTGTTCTTCCTAGAATTTCTTACAAATATGACAACACATTCGATACTCAAAAAGTACACACAAGATGTTGAAATTTCTCATGATCCAACCTTAAAGTAAGATGAATGGAGTATCTGACACATGATCGTTACACCTTACAGTAGAACTCACGAGGTGTCAAGAAGAGTACAACATTATATTTCCGAATTGGAATCTTTTGCAATACTCCAAAACGACTAAATGATCTAAATGATGCTTATGAAATGGAAGAACTGGTTGATGATATTAAGTTTAAATTGTATCAAGAATACAAATCGGAATAGTCAGATAAGTCAGTAATAGGCA
>JBAWET010000135.1:0-2724 GCA_049591355.1 Nitrososphaeraceae archaeon | reverse complement strand
CATCGCAATAATGAGTCGTGTCTCTCTGGCGCTATTATTTGAGACTTCACGATAGCAGCAATAATAACAAATCCTTGTTTATAGTCGATAGGTAACAAAGTTACTCGAGCATTTAAATACGATGTGGAACCGTTTCGCGATTCAACAGCAATGAACAAGGATAGACAATCTGTACGCATTAAGACACCGCTTTATGTGGTTGATAAAGTGATGATTATGCCCTAAGTTGTCGTGTTAGAGTCATCTATCAAATTGAACAAAGATTATTAAAGTCTTAAGTTATCGAGTAGAATACTTCGGTTTTCGAATCTGTAAACGGGAACAATATGGATCGGTTTTTATAGAGAAAGATCCAAGCTCCCTCAATGACACAAAAAAATACACTGGCTATAATTGTAGTGTTGGCTGCTGTCTTATCTGTCAGCACCTTCTTTATAGTTCTAAACTCTGCCAAAGTACAAGCACAGGAAGGACAAACCTTTTCTGCATCACTCTCAGGTAAAGATGAAGTACCTCCTACAGAATCAAATTCTACTGGAACGGCAAAATTCCAAGTAGATGAAAACAGTTCACAGGTATCCTACTGGGTCAATGTCACTGGCATAAAGAAAATTAATCAAGCCCATATACACAACGGAACCGAAGGACAAAATGGTGATAGTGTTGTTACTCTTACAAAAGACAAATCTGCCAAAGGAGATGACAGTCCCCCCAACATAGGATTCAGCGGAAATATAACAAAGGATGATCTGCAAGGACCTTTGAAGGACAAGGAACTTACTGACCTGGTCAGCCTAATGAGCGACGGCAATGCCTATGTAAATGTACACACAGATAAGTATCCTGATGGTGCAATCCGTGGTCAAATAAGTTCTGGTAAAGCGAGTACCGTTGGAATGTCTACAGAAGATAGCACTATGACAAGTGAAAATGCAAGTGCTCCTATGATGGAACAAGACAGTAATCTTACCCAATCTAGTAACACAACCTCCTGAAAGCTAGACTAGATAAATTTCCTCCACTATTTTATTTTTATCCATATTTTTTAATGACAGTTCTTTATTCATAAAGACGTTAGTTGCATGCTCTAAATTCTAGATTGTAAAAACCATCCAAATTTAAAGATAGAACATCACTTGCCTTCATTTGTCCACCTTGCAGTAATGTTACCTAAAACGTTCTAGGGATGAAATTTAGACTGGCTTCCCACAAATCTGAATATTAGTTTTCACCAGTACAGTATGCGGAGGCGGTCGACAAAATAATGATGTCGGACCGGAAGTCGGATTAGGATCCGATTTATTGATTTTTCTTATCCGCTATTGTGGTCTCAATGCTTCTATAGGCAAAGTTCGTGAAGCCTTCCAAGCAGGGAATAGACCGGCCACAACAGATAGAGCAACAGAAATTATCCATACCATGGCCATGTCTGAAGCGAGGTAAACTGGAATCAATGGGGGTCCATTACGGGGACCTAGGTTTCCTAGCACATATCCACCACCAACGCCGCCCAGTAATCCCAAAGTAGCACCTATGATCCCTATCAACAGCGCTTCGACTAGAAATAGAAATAGGATATTTTTACTCTCAGTTCCTATCGCTTTAAGAGTACCAATCTCACGTATTCTTTCTATTACAGAGGTATACAATGTTGTTATGATTCCTACAGCTCCTACTATCAAAGAAATTACAGCAATACTCAGTAGAAATGCATTTATTCCACCAGTAAATTCTCTGACCGTCTTCAATAATGCCTCTAAAGTAGTTATTCCTATGTCGTTACCATAAAGAGCTCTTATTTCTTTCTCTACATGCGGTACAAACTCATTTGATCTAACAACGGTGAAAAGTGTGTCGTATTTATTGGATTTTTGAAGTAATATGTTGCCACTATTGAGATTGATAATGACCGCATTGTCAATAGTAGGATTGCCCGTTTGCTTTGTAATTGCTGTGACGACAAAATTCTTGGATTCCTCAGTTTGTTTTCCCGTATCAGGATCAACAAAAGAATATGTTGCCCTTATGGTCTGGCCCAGCGTAATGAATGGGGTGTTTTTTCCTGGTGGAATAGCAACATCGTGCGCTACAATAATCGCCGACGGATCGTTTGGCCTTATAGTCGAGCCATCTTCATATTCTAATGTTGGTGATATCACCTTTAGTTTATCTGGGTCTACAGAGAATACAGGAATTGTTCTGGTATCTCCCCTTGAATGCAGATCTATTTGGCTCTGGTAAGTCGGTATAACATCGTCAACAAATGGGAGAGATTTTATCCTGTTTATGACAGCAGAATTCAATACTATCTTTGCTGGAGGTGGGGGCGCGGAGCCTGGTCCACCTCCATTTTGTTGAGATTGTGAGCTAGTAACAAACATAACATTCGGGGCCAGATTGCTAAATTGCTTGTTGAATAAATCTGTGAATCCAGCTCCAAATCCGTTTACAGAATTTAGAAGACTACTTCCTGCCATCACCATCAAAATAGTCAGTATGGATCTTAGCTTTCTACTCATTAGAGCCTCAAACGAGAATTGCAATATCTCAAGAACGTTCATTTTCTTGCAAACTCCTCCTACTTTTGTAAACTTGATTGATCTTCTTTCTTTTCATGGGATTCTTTTTTGTCCTCTGCGAAAGAGGGATTCATGTCTAGTGCAAGATCATCGTTTTGTGATTGTTCTAATTGGATTTTGAGTTTACTCCTCCTTCTGCGTCTCA
>JBAWET010000134.1:0-1750 GCA_049591355.1 Nitrososphaeraceae archaeon | reverse complement strand
GGCAAAATACACCAAAAATGTTGATAGTATACTGTACTCTCGCAGGTTTAATATCGGCATGGGCAATATCGGGACTATTAGTATTAGTAGACGCTGCCTCAGGTACACCACCGGGCACTTTTTTTGCGGTAATAGGATTATCACTAGGATTTAACGATCCCACCTCAGCTCAATACATTGGTCTTGGGCTACATATATTGACTGGTACTGTAGCAGGTAACATATTCGGACAGATAGCATTATTCTGGAGGAAATTGATTCCTTACAATGTTAAAAGAGGAGTATATCTTGGGTTGATAGTGGGAGTGACCTTGTCGGCAGTATTATTCTTACCCCTTACAATATTCGGAATAATGCCCAGTTTGGACGCATTCATATCTTCTGCTCCGAATGGTTATGTGAATAACATTGCCAATTATTTCACTGGATTGTATCCCGTGATAATTGGTGGATCGTTACTATTCCATCTTATATATGGAGCGATCTTGGGATTAATGGCAGGAAGAATGGCAGAACTCAGACTCTCTTCTCGAAATATCATCGGTAATAGAATCGTAGAATGAGTGAGGAAAAAAGTCGACTATCCCACAGAAATCAATGTAACTATAACAAAAAGCCTTGGATGCATCAAAAGTGTTGTTAAATAGAGCAGAACAGAGCTTGTTAGAACTGGATGAGCAGAGCAAATACTCTTCATACAGAATGAAAGGCTCAGATACAGAAAATCCAAGGACTACAATCTTGGTAACTGGGGCTAGCGGATTTATAGGGAGCAGGTTAGTAAGAAAATTACTGGCTATCGCTTCTACTACTGGCAACTACAACATAAAATGTATGACGAGAGACACAGACTCACTTTCAAGCCATTTTCAAGAAGACAATGAAAGTTTAGGGATCGTTTATGCTGATGTTCAAAACTATTCTGACTTGATCAATGTAATGAAAGGAGTTGATATTGCGTACTATCTTATACATTCAATGGAAGGATCATCAAAGGAATGGAAAAAATTTGCAGAGCGCGATAGAGTTGCTGCGAAAAATTTTGCCCAAGCAGTTACTGCTTGTGGAGTACGGAGGGTCATTTATCTTGGCGGTCTTACTTATGGAAAAGAAGAAGAATTGTCAGAGCATATGCGAAGCAGAAAAGAGGTAGGGGAAATCCTAAAGAAATCTATAGCTGAGGTAACGATATTTAGAGCTGCAGTTATTTTGGGTCAAGGGGGAGGATCATTTAAAATGTTACAGTATCTTGTAGAAAGGCTGCCCGTAATGATATGTCCTAAGTGGGTATTGACTAAATCCCAGCCAATTGCAGTTGACGATGTGGTAGAGTATCTAGCCCGGTCAATTGATGTACCTGAAACCGATGGTAAGACTTTTGATATTGGAGGCCCTGAGGTCCTAACCTACATGGACATGATGAAACGATATGCCTCCATCTTGAAAAAAACAATTCGAATAATAATAATTCCATTTCTTACCCCAAGACTTTCCTCCTACTGGGTTGACCTCATAACACCCGTAAAGGCATCGCTTGCGCGACCTCTTATCGATAGTCTGAAACATGAGGCTACAGTAAAAGACGCTTCTATCTCAAGTATTATTCCACTTGAGTTGATGAAGTTTGAAAAATCAATTATGACTGCAATGAGCGAACAAAAGAAGAATGACAAGGTGATTAAAAAGGAACGGACATCTTCTTCTCTAAATAAACGAATTTTGATGATATCTACGATCGCACTAGCTCTCA
>JBAWET010000133.1:0-5119 GCA_049591355.1 Nitrososphaeraceae archaeon | reverse complement strand
TGCTGGACTGTAATGGCTTTCATGGAACATAAGATTTGTTCGAATTATTAAAAAAAATGAACAGTTTATTCATGTTGAAGGCTATATTGGGCCACATTCATCAAGACATGATCGTCGTTGTTCTACTATCGGTAAACCCGCCGCAATTTGGCGTAAATTTTACTCTGTAATTGACACCTCGACTCTCTAATTGATTACCTATATTAGTAAGGACATGCCTATACAACTGTATATGGCAGCAATAGACGAACACATAATTCGATGTAGTGAATGTGGAAGGAATTTAATTGTCAAGGACTCAGTCAACAATGGAGTTGCATTTCTAAGCCATCTGCAGATAGACCATGGCATCACGTATTATGCTCAACGTATGACAGAGACAAAGGTTCTCAAAAGGAATTCAGATAACAAGCAAGTCACCCAGGAACTTGCCCATAAATAGATAAGAATCTACCGTTAGTAAAAATCACTCGATCTTACCATCTTCATCCTCGTCAGTTTTCCTTTCTCCTAGCACGTTTAACATCTTCCTTAACGATTCATGACGAAAACCAGCATTCTTAAATGCAGAAACATCAATCTTAAACTTTTTCAATTCATCATAGATTTCTGTTTCTTCCACAATATCTATTAAAATTTGGTTTGATACAGGTTTTTGCAATATCTCTACGGGCATATTCAGCTCATTTATGGTACGAGATAGTGCATCCTTGACATAACCGGAAACAAATATTATTCTCTGATGGGAATTTATTGCAAGTATCTCTTTCCCTATTTCCAATCCATTTCTATCAGGGAGATTATAATCCAGTATTACTGCATCGTAAGGTTGTATACGAGAATTAGGAAATGTGTTACTCTGTACGCCAAATAACCTCTCACTATAAATTTCAAGACATTTTTCACCTGTCTGCGCCAAATTCACAACATGTCCTCTATCCATCAAGACCTTTCTATACAACGATGCGCTTTTTGCGTCATTTTCCGCCATTAGTATTTTCAATATGGATTTAGGTTAAATCATGTAGCCCATTATTTACTAGTTTCGGTCAATTATCGCTATTTGAAAAATGTACTAAAATAATATCCAAAAATAACAACACGTAAATTGTTACTATATAATCTCACTATGTTTGGATCGAGTTGATTAGGTTTATCTTTCTACAGCTGTTTCACTTTATTAGGATACAAATATGTTGTTACTATTCAGAATACTAGTAATTTAATGAAAAATAATGGATAAAAGGATAATTTTCTGAGCCTGTCTTGCTCAGCCTGCTGGTGGAATATTTACTATGCCTGACGATGCTAGTTCGGAGCCTATGCCAAAGCCAACCAACGCCACGCCGGTACCAAGTCCTGCCATTTCTATTCCTCCCTTGATCCAGTTTTTCTTGGCCAACTTGGCTTTTAATGCTCCAACCACAAAAGAGGAAATGATACTCATCACAATAGCGACTACGATGGCAGTGACCGAAGAAATAAGACCCGCCTTGACAACAAAATAAGGCAGGATAGGAAGAATTCCGCCAAGTAGGAAAGCGCCGAACATTACCAACGCTCCTTTTACCGGACTTCCAATAACATCTAGATTAAGTCCCAGTTCTTCAGTCAACATTGTCTTGAGCCAAACATCCTTGTTCGAGGTTATCTTGTCGACTACCATGTCAAGCTCTTTGCCTTCAAATCCTTTGTCCCGATATACTTGTTCGATCTCTTGTCGTTCACGGTCAGGCATATTTTCTATCTCAAACTCTTCACGCTTTATTTCTGATTCCAAAATCTCCCTGTGTGACTTTACGGCTAGATAATTTTGGACAGCCATTGCTTTTGCTCCAGTAAACATACCTATTAATGCGGTTAGAATAACTACGTCAGCTGAGATTGCAGCTCCACCCACCCCTGCTACAATTCCTAAAGATGTGTTGATTCCATCCCCAAATCCGAATACAATATCCCGTATGGATGCACTTTCAGTTATATGAGGTTCAACATGTGTAGTTCGTCCCAACAATAATTTAATCATGGTCATCTGACATATTAATGATATCTTGTGACGTTCGATCTAACTTAAATGCAGAAATAACTGTTGTTATGATGGGATGTTAGTTCAAATCAAATAAACATAATAACATATTCTTTCATATACGTTACCATGTAAGACAATATGGATTTGAGATTTTTATACAAATAGTTCTAATAACGTCCGATGCAATTATGTCAATTTGGATATTGATACTTCTTTTGATTATTACCTGCATCATATCGACCACCGGTATTCGAAAACAATTCCCATCTAATGAAAAATAACTTTCAAATTATGGATATTAGCGTACTTTACACTATCAGAATAGGTGAATATTTAGAATTGTTCTGAAAACAGAATACATAATATTTAAGGAACCTGTCAATGATATCTTACATGTTGTTAGGCATTCTTCTTTTGATAATCATAGTTGGGGTGTTAATTTTGGCTGTTGTGGGGTTGGGATGGCAGACATTCTTTGGAGGTGTTCAAAAGGGAGCCGATAAAGTAGGAATAACTAAGGCAATTAAGAACATCACGAACGACATACAAAATTCACTTGGGAATATTATTGGCAATACAACTAAGAATGTGGCTATTAAAGAGATCCTTGTCCCTAGATAGTGAAAAAAGTGGACATTGGTTTCTTTAGTGAGTAATAGACGTGATGACGCAATGAGGAGTTCTTGAATCAGAGTGGATGTTGACCTATCAGTAGTAGTAGAGCTGGGGCTCAAATATAATAAAATGTAGACCATTGGATGCCGCTTATAATAATTTTCTCACTACTGAGATCTATTCTATTAATGGATTTACACTGGATTTTCTTCTTTAGAAATCAAGGAAAATTCCTATTCATAGATGTTCACACTTTCTGTTCAATTATATAACACGGAGATAATATTCATTTATTAATCACGAACATAGTTTATCAATGTCTAACACATCATGTATGATTTTTCAGATAAAGTTGTGCTGATAACCGGAGGAACGGGAGCATTGGGCAAAACTTTGACCCAAAGGTTCATTTCTTCTGGCGCTACCACAATAGCTACGTATCTTAAGGATGAGAATATTGAGGCAAATAAAGGACAGAATACAAACAATGCCCAATTTATCAAAGCTGATGTAACACGAGAAGAACAAGTTGTAAGATTAATTTCTGCTGTTGTCGAAAGATTTGGACACATCGACATCTTGGTGAATTCTGTTGGAGGTTATTTGGGCGGAAAGAGTGTGACTGATTTAGAGGAACATGAGTGGGATCTTATGATGAACTTGAATTTGAAATCTGCATTTTTGATTAGTAAACACGTCATACCAGTAATGAAGTCTTCTGGTCCTGGCGGAAAGATCGTCCACATATCATCCAAAACAGGTCTGAAAGCGGAAGGTCATGATTCTGCTTACGCTGCATCCAAATCAGGGCTAATTAGACTAGTCGAATCAATATCACAGGAGACCAAGGATTTGGGTATTAATGTAAATTGTATTTTGCCTAACGTGATTGATACTGAAGCTAATAGAAGAGCAATGCCCAAAGCAGATTTTAGTAAATGGGTAAAGACAGACGATATAACAAACGTGGTATTCTTCCTCTGTTCTCAAGAGGCTAAAGTTATAACTGGAGCCGCTATTCCAACATATGGATTGTCTTAGATCCATGCCTTTCATCTGTGACTAGGTCAGAAGAATGGCCCTTCTGTTATTATTACTATGATTATACCGGACGTTCTCATTATAAATGTACAGCATGCATTCTCCATGTGCTGCCTTTGGCCATGCAAAAAAAGGTAACCTATATTTTTACAAAATGATCTCACAATTAGTATTTAGAGTGTCATCTTTTGGATTAAAATCTAAAACTTGATCTATTCCTTCACCACAATCAAAGACATCATGTCCTGGTCCCCCAATGAGAACATCGTTACCACTGCCACCATAAAGATGATCGTCTCCCTTTCCGCCATCTAAGAAGCTTTCTTCAATCGCAAGGATGTCGACATTAAGTTGTGCAAACAAATCAACATGATCCTCATTACGCTGTGGGTTAAATTCTTCATTGGAAATAGTTGCGGTCTTTAATGTAGCAATAGAATCATTGGAGCGGCTTACAACATTTACCTTGCTTTGCTCTAGACTACCTAGTAGGCTGGTACTTGAGTCAGCAAATAGGTAGTCATTCCCATCCTGTCCAAAAATCTTATCAACTTTTGAAACTCCCTGAATATTGTCGCTGCCATCTCCACCGTATATTAAATCGTCGCCCCCGTTACCTTGAATGTTGTCATTACCTTTCAATCCATAAATGGTTTCACTGAGAGAAGAACCAATTATTATATCGTCTTTATTATTTCCATTGCAAGTTGCGGCTATACATGTTATTATGTTATCCTCAATTGATGCAGAGCCGATATCTTTTGCCTCAAAAACATTTAATGTTCCAAATGATTTTTGGGTTAAGTATGGAAAGCCAGTTACACAAAGAATAAGACATGCTATGGCAATGCGCACTGCCCCCTGAATACTACCTTCCACAGTACAAGCTTTGAAACTGCGTATAAATATATGTGCAATCTAATTTAGTATAATTTTACATGTATGAATGAAAGTGCAATCTCGTATTTAAAAAATAAGAATTTGCTATAGTAAATTATTTTCATTATTTGAGGGTTAGTAGTTTTGCACTGTAGGCTCTTATTAGGAAATTTACTAAGAACAAGTATTGGTAAAGAAGTTACGAAAATGATGCATACTGTATAATTCGTCTTAGCCCAAAAAATTATCAATCATCCTTTCGGTCTATTTTTTTACGGAGTTGATTTAATCGAGGGCTATTCCTTCCCTTCCAGCAAAAATGGGCTGGACACCGGTAATTCCACATCGTATAAAGATTTATGAATGCTAGTCCCTGATACAGATTTCTGAATCTTATTAGGAATTTATACTCATAAGAAAACTCTCAATTCTTTTAGTATAAAATAATGTGGCTTTTACAGATAGTTTTTTATATAAAAATGATCAACTCGACCTATTGAGTTTTTATTTATTCCAAATGTTAGTCTTTTTTGGGTTTATGGCTTTATTCTGTAC
>JBAWET010000132.1:0-2923 GCA_049591355.1 Nitrososphaeraceae archaeon | reverse complement strand
ATATTCATCACAGAGAATGGTGTAGCCGACAAATCTGATACCCTAAGACCTCAATTCATTATAGATCATGCGAAACAAATTAAGCGTTGCCTAGATGACAACTTGGATGTAATAGGCTACTTACATTGGTCTCAAATGGATAATTATGAGTGGCATGAAGGATATAGACAAGAGGGGAAATTTGGTTTATTCTCTGTTGATCGTAATAAGCCAGATCTTCCTCGTGTGATGACAAAGGGTGCGGAAGTTCTAAGTAGGTTAATAAATGAATCCACTTCGACTAGCCCAACTGGTAAAGTGACAGATGAGGCTATTTCTAAAACTGAGGATGTCCAAGAATAACAATGATTGAATAGCATAAGATTCATTTGGTCGGTTCATAGACGCACGAGATCCCAACTGCAATAGTAATGGCGATGTAACTTGGGTTATTCGTGTCAAATGAGTTCGTAGGATCGAGAACTAGACAAACTGTTTATGATTAGTACAACTGTAGAAGTTCATGAACACACGTTGTATTTAATCAGCGAACATTTTAGTACCATACCAATCACAAACAACTTGTAATCTCAAGCACTCGTTATTTTTTTCCTTAGTCAAATTGATCATGTTAATTAAAACCAATTATTATATAAAGAAGCCTAACACTCAAAGATGATAAATAAAGAGCCTGTTATAGCTAGCTAAACGCCAGCTAAACTATAGACGTAATATCTGGCGAAAAGTCGCAATTGTCATTGGCACTAGCATAAAACCAATATTATCTTCTGCTTCGCCATTTATTTAATTAATTTAATTACCTGTCCAGGTGCGAAAAAGGGGTGATTCCCATTGTTCGATCAAGATGGAAAGACTCATTCTTTCGATGCAATGACGTTACCAACTATCGTCAATTCTACTTCTAATTGGCCTCCAAATTTAAGCCGTTAAATGGAGTTCCGAATATATTCACTAATAAAAACATTTAAAGCTTTGATTGTTTTTTGCAGGAAAGGGTATAATCTATCGTTCAATGCTAAGCGTAATATGAATAACATTTATTCAGCTTGCCTTATATCATATTATAATTAGTTAATTATTCGAATAAAATTCAATAATTATTCTACAGGAGGTATCTTTGGCCTATCCTCGCTTGAACTCGAATTTGAACTTGGATTATTATCATTATATTCTGCTAAACCATATTTAGATTCTAGTACCATCTTCGTAGTTTGATAATATGACGATAGATAAGGTTGTATTTCCTTAATCTCCTTTAATATCAGAACTCTGCGATAAGGTGATCTTTCTTTACCATATTCTTGCCACATCAACCTAGCAATAAGTTCACAAGTGTCAATTCAGTTCAAGTGTTGCTCATGAAATTCATAGGCAGCTATCTGATGCATCCGACTTAAGGAATTTCTTTTTAATTCGCTTTTGATTCTTCCTAGAGTACTGTTGCTTATAGGATAACCATGCTCTCTCAAATAGTCTAGAGCTTCTTTTCGAGTAAGGCGCATAGTGATAGTTGTAAGGACTGCTCGCTTGTACTCGCTCAGCTTGCTTTTACTATTCATTATTGGTCAAGGAAAGAATATGGCAGCGAAGTACTAAAAACTAGCGATCTATTCTGTGAATCAGATCTTTCTACCTACGCTTATCATCTAGTAAGACTTGACATTTTAAGTCTGAAGTTTTTTCTGATATTGTGGGGAATAAGAAACGAGGGCAGTGTCACATTTTTCAGAAAAATGTATCAAACTGTTATTAGCTCAGCAGCTAGCTCTCTTGGAGGCATGGATTCGAGTTTCAATCTGCTTCTGGCCTAAGGAAAAAATGACAAGAAAAAATAGAAAAGGAAATTGTATTTTTTATTACAGTGTTTATTCCAGCGAATCGGGTTGACACGAATGATTACGATGGCAGAATCAGTGCTGCTTTAGCCTTTAGTAATGACTCCATTGAATCAAGCGCAAACATTGCAATTGTGGCTTCTTTAAGATCCATGTGATGTATTCTTTCAAGGATACCAGCAGCAGTAGGAAATCTATTCTTCAACCCATTGATTTTCTCTTCGACCTTTTGATCACTCAATTTATCGTCTAACAAGTCTAGTGGCTCTTTACCCTCTTCCACGCTTAATCTTAGCGCCCGCATTTTCACCAGCTTTTTCACAACATCAACTAGGTACATAGTGCCAACGACCTCTCCAAGATCCATAGTTGGTATTTTGTCAAATATCGCAGAAGCAAGCGGATACTTTGTCCTCCAGTCATTAATTCTCCTCTTAATTCTTTCTTCACTTACGTCCTCATCTGAAAAAGACATCAAATCAATACCCTGATAAAAGGTATTTAAATTTGACTAGATTCGCTTTCAAATTTGAGAAAACTTTACCTGATTCTGGTGATGAGCCTTATAAGATAAATCTAAAACCAAAGCTTACACCAGTATATAAGCCATTAAAGTAATGTCATGGATACATCCCTAGCCGATTCAACAGCTACTGAGATATCTTTTTATTCACAAGCCGATCGGCTGCAAATCTTAAATTTTAACTAGCAATAACTTGGAATCGTGTATTCTTCAGAACATCGTTTGCACAGCAATAACTTTGGCTCGCTTTTATCGTGTAAGGACTCAAAACTGTCGTTTATCTCGGCTAACACGTCCATACGATATGCAAGACTTTCACTTGCTGCTGTTTCTGGCAATTCATTGTTGCCGATATCGCACCTGTTTACAAGTATTTTTACCTCTCTATCAGGAGGGATCTCAGGTTCAGGCGGACGTTTCCTATACTTTCTAGTCAATTGTTGTTTGAGTCAAAGTATTAATTTTTTTATAAATATGCCATCTTGTTCTTCCGTAAGTACGATTTGTGTGATGATTTCAAGTTGACCACGGTCGAATCCATGCGAAGCGTTACCTATCTTACGCC
>JBAWET010000131.1:0-21966 GCA_049591355.1 Nitrososphaeraceae archaeon | reverse complement strand
ATATTGGAGACCTTTGAAGGATGGAAAAGTACACTCGAAATTTTTGACTCCTTAAAGTCAAGAGGAGTAAAGAATGTTCAACTCAATCTTGGTGTCGTACGAGGACTTGATTACTATTCAGGGTTGGTCTTTGAAGTATTTGACCCATCAACAGCTATAGGTGCACTGGTTGGAGGAGGTAGATACGACAAACTAACCGAAATATTTGGAAGGAAGGATATTGGCACGACTGGTGCTGCAGGAGGCGTCGAAAGAATATTGTCGGCGATGAGAAACCACAATCTGATGAAGCTCAAAAGTAAACCACTGATTTATGTGGTTTACTCATCCGAAAATGTAAAAAATTATGCCATTCGAAGAGTTTCCGATCTTAGGACCACTGGATACACTACGGATTATGATTTTCAAGGTAGGCGTATCGACAAACAGATTAATGAAGCTATTTCCAGAAGGGCATCAGCAATCATCGTAGTGGACCAAGACGAAATTAAGAATCAATTAGTAACAATTAGAAATAGTAAGGGAGAGACAAGCAAACACAAAATAACCGACCTCATAAAAAAAATGGACGAGGTTTTAATGTTCTGCTAAATGTGTTGATTCAAATACGAATTACCCTTTATTTCTTGAAGGTGCTCGCTTCCAACAATGTCCTAAATATCATTACTCGAAGGATGTAAATACGTGACTTATCTACGTGCGGTGATTGTACTTTTTCAATCTGTTAGCACATTTGACTAATAAATCAATTTAACTAATATTACTGTAATGTTATCCGTAATACGTTGAACTAATCAGTGAGTGCCCATAAATTATCCCGATCGATGAACAATATTCCTTATATGTAAACCGCAAAAGCTTTTATGGGTATGCTAAGCCGTAAATTTGTTAGATTAAAGGCTATGATGTTGCATGACTGACAACCTTTACCATGATGTCGTAATAATAGGCTCAGGGCTTGCAGGCTTACGTGCCGCTATATCATGTGCAGAGACTAATAAAAAATTAAGCATAGGAGTTATTTCGAAAGTGCAAGTCATGAGATCGCATTCCGTGTCCGCGGAGGGTGGGACCGCCGCGGTACTTTTTGAAGATGAAGGAGATAACAATGCTTCTCATATATACGACACCATTCGCGGAAGTGACTTTCTTGCAGATCAAGATGTTGCCGAGCGACTGGTAAGTCAAATGCCCGATGAAATATACAAACTCGATGATTGGGGAATGCCTTGGTCGAGAAAGACTGATGGTAGGATTGATCAGCGCCACTTTGGCGGATACTCCTTCCCAAGAGCAACATATGCACAAGATAAAGTAGGGTTTTACGAAATGCAGACACTATATGATACTTGTTTAAAATTTGATAATATTCATTTTTATAATGAATGGTTTTGTACCTCTATACTTGATGATGGTAACAACAATTTCGCAGGCCTGACGGTCATAGAAATGAAGAGTGGGGATTTCCTCATTGTTAAGGCTCTAGCCGGAATAATTTGCACAGGCGGTGCAGGAAGAATGTATAGCTTCTCCACCTACGCGTATTCCTCCACGCCAGACGGTTTAGATATGGCATATAGAGCAGGTCTTGCTTTGAAGGATATGGAATTCGTACAATTTCATCCAACAGGCATCATACCATCAGGGATACTCATAACTGAAGGGGCAAGAGGTGAGGGAGGTTATTTGATAAATAATCAGGGTGAGAGATTCATGAAGAGGTACGCTCCTAAGAACATGGAACTTGCGCCACGCGATGTGGTATCGAGGTCAATGATAATGGAGATACAAGAAGGAAGGGGCTTTGTGCATGAAACGGGAGTTGAGTGTCTAAAGTTGGATTTAACCCATATTAGCGAAGATCGTATCAAAGAACGACTTGCGGGAATTAGAGAAATAGGTATTAAATTTTCTGGAGTTGATATTGTCAATGAGCCTATAGAGATAAGGCCAGTTTGTCACTATATGATGGGGGGTATTCACACGGACATCGATGGAAGAACTGAAATGGATGGGCTATGGGCAGCTGGAGAAGCGGCCTGCAATAGTACTCATGGTGCTAACAGGTTGGGAGCAAATTCAACTTCGGAATGCTTAGTATGGGGGAAAATCACAGGAATGCTTGCAGCAGAGTATGCCTATACTCATTTGAACAGATCATTAGACATACCTAATAACAAAATACTACTTGAAGAAAAAAGAATCTACGATGGAATCTTCAGAGGCAGAGGTAATGTAAATCCGTACGAAATCAAGAAAGAGTTAACTGACATGATGGACAAAAATGCCTATGTTTTCAGGAATGAAGATGGATTGACGAATGGATTGAAAAAAGCTAGAGAATTAAGCAAGCTTGCCTGGAACCATGTAGACGATAAGGCTAAGGAATACAATACAAATTTTGTAAACGTTATGGAGCTTGACTCTATATTACGGGTTTCAGAGATAATACTTATGGGAGCACTAAATCGTAAAGAATCAAGAGGAGCCCATTCCCGTACAGATTATCCTAATCGTGATGATATTAATTTCTTGAAGCATACATTGGCTTACTATAATAAGGCCGAACCACGTCTCGCTTGGCACCCCGTAAAATTCACTCAGTATGCACCGGTAGAAAGGAAATATTAATGAAAATGCTAGGACAAAACAACAATCGAGATAATCGAGAAGGGCTAAAAGGGTGGATAAACCCTTTAAGATATGGCTGGGAACGGGTGTCTTATTGGCTCCAAAGACTTACAGGGATTTTTCTTTTGGTCTATTTTGTAGGTCATGTTTTTGAGACAAGTTCCTTGGTTGGTGGAAGGGACGCATGGGATACAATGTTAGAATTGACTCAGACCACGTGGGGACATTCTTTTCTAATCATGGTGATTGGTGCTAGTACTTTCCATTCGGCCAATGGGATTAGGCTTATCTTTACTCACGTTGGTATCGGATTGGGAAAACCAGGGAGGCCAGATTACCCATATTATCCTTCTTCTTTGAATACAAGGCAAAGATCTGGCATATGGATTGCTTTAATCTTGACAGCAGTTGCCATGCTGTATGGAGCAAATGTGTTACTAGGAGGCGATTAGAAACAGAATTGAAAGGCATCAGTAAACTAGCTTTGAAGGAGAGTCAAATTATGAAGATCCACTATATAACGGGTATCTTGGCTTTGTTCGTCGTGGCTGTACATATCTTGATGCGATTAATAGTCCCTTATTCATCTAGTCTTGAATATGCCCACGTGATTGCGAATTACCATAATTTTTTCTACGCAATATTACTAGAATCTATTCTTGTATTGATTTCAATTCATGGATTCAACGGGGTCAGGGTAATTCTTTTGGAGTTAAGACAGAGCAAAATATGGGAAAATAGTGTGACTATAACAACAATTATAGCAATGATTGTCTTAGTCTCTTATGGAACGAGAACAATTATTCTTGCAAATGGCCTAGGGTTGTGATTTTGGACAATTGAGGGAACTAGACAATATAACGGGAAAGAGCGATAAAAAAACAGGCTGCGATCCGAAGGGTGATAACTTCGATCTCCAAAAAAAGACCTTGAGAGTTTTCAGAACTAACACTGCACAAGGAAAAGATTCACACTTTGATTCGTTAGAGGTTCCCGTGCAGCGATGGACTACAGTACTTGATTCGCTATTGTATGCCAAAAGTTACCTGGATAGCAGCATAGGAATACGATATTCTTGCAGAATGGCATCTTGTGGATCATGTGGAATGAAAATAAATGGAATTCCTAGACTCGCCTGTTATACTAAAATTTCTGAATTAGAAGATACTGTCGTAGTTTGCGAACCTTTACCAAATTTCCCTGTAATTAGGGATCTTGTAACTGATTTTACTCAATTTTTCAATCATCATAAGAGTATTAATCCATACATACAGAACTTGAGCGATGATAAGGCTGAAAAAAATGATGAAGTATCGTCTTCTCATTCTCATCGTCAGTCACGTGAAGAAGTAGACAAATATTTACAATTCTCTTACTGTATTAAATGCGGCCTATGTTATTCTGCATGTCCGACAGTGGCAACGGATACTAAATTCCCAGGTCCTCAAGCACTTGCGCAACTATATAGATATTATGCTGATTCCAGGGATGCGGGAAAAGATAGATTGAATATAGTGGATGACAGACATGGTTTATGGAGATGTCATTTTGCCGGTTCGTGCAGCAAAGTTTGTCCTAAGGGAGTAGATCCGGCTTTAGGTATCCAATTGTTACGGTCGTATATGCTCGGAATTTCAAAGGACAACAGAAAGGGTTAAAATCATAACCGTTATCTGACCTGGCGCAAACTTTAGCAACCCGCAGAAAAACTAAAAGTTATTGGTCATTTTGTTGGTAATTTACTCTCATTAACTTGTTTGGTGATGGCATCGGCCATGAAATGGTTGCTTACTTTTACTTTCACGTTCTCTATTCCTTGAATTTTATATACGTTATCACGTACATCTTGTGCAATCTTGAAGCCAAATATGGCAGGACAAAATGGGCTAGTAAGAT
The DNA here is from genome assembly GCA_049591355.1 of Nitrososphaeraceae archaeon. Classification (GTDB taxonomy): domain Archaea; phylum Thermoproteota; class Nitrososphaeria; order Nitrososphaerales; family Nitrososphaeraceae; genus TA-21. The sequence goes on along the minus strand of JBAWET010000131.1, from coordinate 17,439 downwards.
GCAAATCTATATCCACGTTTCCCCCACTAATATCAACTTTGTCAATAAGTTCGAGTTCCGAGATAGAAACTCCTATTTCGGGGTCTACAATCTTGGAAAGTTCATCAAATATCAACCTACGAAGTTGCTGAATTTCTTGACTCATATTATTATGATCCGATTTATTCCTATTTAACTATTAATTTAATGCCATTCTTTTTCAAACAAATAGTTACTAAATATTCGAGCGTGGGCCACAAACCCCCAATACAATTCTCAAATATAGTATTAAATAAAGCCCTGTTTGTTCAATCCGCATGTATAGGTCGAGGCCGAAGGGGGAACTAGACCGAGACACCCTTAATTTCTTGTCCTCCATGAATATTGACAATGAAATAATATCGTATGACATTATGGGGACCCAAGCACATCTTGTAATGCTATATGAGAAAGGTCTTTTAGAAGTTAAGCCTCTGAAGAAGATTCTGAATGAGCTAGAAATATTGCTCCAAAACCCTGGCAAGATAGATAGGCTCGGATTCGAGGATATACATGAAGCAATAGAAACTCATTTGGTTAAGAAATTAGGTATCGAAATTGGCGGGAGGATTCAAACAGGTAGGTCTAGAAATGATCAGGTTATTCTCGATGTTAGAATGAAAGCTAGGGACGAATTAAACAATATTTACTCAAAAATTATCTCCTTAATTGATAGCATATTACAGAAAGCAGAACAGAATTTAGGCTCTATTATGCTATTATATACCCATCTCCAGCAGGCACAAATTGGAAACCTTTCACACTATCTCTTATCTTATTCAGACCAATTGTTTAGAGATTTAGATAGACTCTATTTAACATATACTAGAATCAATAAATCCCCACTTGGTTCAGGTCCTGTAGGAGGATCGACTATTCCGATAGACAGAGAAAGGACAGCCATGCTCTTAGGTTTCGATGGATTGGTAACAAATTCACTTGACGCTACTTCCTCCAGAGATACTATTGTCGAATTAATGTCCGCATTGTCTATTTTAATGATTACATTGAGTAGAATAGCAGAAGATCTCATAATTTGGTCAACCCAGGAATTCGATTATGTGGAACTTGCGGACAAATGCGCGTCTTCGTCAAGCGCGATGCCACAGAAAAAAAATCCCGACCCTCTTGAGCTACTACGATCCAGAACAACAATTGTTATAGGGAATCTCATAACATCATTTGCCTTATTGAAAGCCTTGCCTTCTGGTTATAGCAGAGATTTGCAGGATTTGAAGCTAGTTTTTTTAAATTCATTGTCGATCGTATCTTCTTGCCTAACCATCACAGATATTGTCATTGGTTCTTTAATAATTCATAAAGATCGCATGAAGGATGCAGTAATTAACAGCTATGCCAATTCCATTGACATAGCTGAGCAGCTTGTCATGCAAAAAGGACTGGTTTTCAGAACGGCTCACAAAATAGTAGGTTCACTGGTTGAAATGGCCCTTTCCAAAAACAACGCGTCACTTTCCTCCTTAAGTGTAAATGAGATAGAATCTGTAATCAAAAGGACATCTGTTCCTCTTAAGGCTAAAGATTTACTGGAAATTCTTGAACAAGTGACACCGGAGAAAGTAATTCTGTTGCGCTCATCAATAGGATCCTCTAACCCCGACGAACAGAAAAAAGTAATTAAATCTTCAAAAATTCGAGTTCAAGAATACAGTGACGAAATAAGAAAGAGAAAAATGCTATTGAATAATGCATTACATAACCTAAGACAGGTCGTGATTTCGTACACAAATAAGAGTAGTTAGTAACGTATTGTGAAAAAATCTAAATTTTTGTTATAGTTGACGAGCTCTTCAAACCGATATATCCAAGACCAGAATACTTTCTAATATAGAAATAACCTAAGACTGATAATTTAATTTAATAGCCCGGCCCAGATTCGAACTGGGGTCAAAGGCTCCAAAGGCCTCTATGCTTGGCCACTACATTCGGCGAATCGAAGTTCTCTACCGGGCTTCCGGGCCTGAATTTCGTATGCCTTGCCATATTTATAATGTTATGTAACTGTCTAACAATTTGTTCAGTTTGGCCATAGGATCTTCCATCTTATTAAGGATAATGCTTGCGAGTTTCTTTTGACGTATTAATGATGGTTCATCATTAATCATCTTTTTTACTAAATCTACAAGCCTATCTGGCCCACTTACTTTTTTTACCAATCCAGTTCGGATAAGATAATCCTCAACATAAAATTGGATTGGTGAGATAGAGATGGTCGGTTTTCCCAAAAGAGCAGCTTCAGCAGTCATTGTGCCTCCTGCGCCTATAAAAATGTCTGCGATTGAAATTAGTTCCAAGCCATCTACTATCTTGTCTAAAACGGTAATTTTTGATCCAAACCTTCTTGATATTTCTTCTACCTGCTCTTCATACCTACATAGGATTAGAATATTGGTCGTCTTATGAAGATTTTCGATTAGCGGTTGAATTAAAGAGACAGTAGTTTTATTTTTCTTGTATATCATGTAAGCAGCTTTAGTCTCCTCGGGCCTTATAACGACAGTATTCTCCTTTGTAAGTCGATACTTCGCTCTCAATTTTTCTGAAGCGGGAACGTCTTTTAGCTGCTGCCTTTTTAGCCATACTGCGGGATCAAGTGCTCGATAACGAATGATTTGCTTCCTTCTTATGCCGAAATTTTCCCAAGCATGGTAGGGGATAATCCAAGGACACAGTAGAAATTGAGCTAGTGGAATGGTAAGTTTTCCTACCGCATATGCATGAGGAGAATCGTTAAAAACTATCTGTTTAATACCCAGTCCAAACGCGACTCTCGCAGCCTCTGGAGAACTAAAACTAATCGCAACATCTGGTTCAAATTCCTTTACAGTATCTGCTAATTCATAAGTTCTTTTTGCACTTTGTCTAAGCTTGTCGTACTTGAGTGGTCCGCCATATTTTCCTATTATCTCTATTTGAAGTAATTTTTCTCGCGCTAATTCAGTACATTCCCTATATTTTCTTGAAGTGCATAGTACGCTTTTTCCCGATGACAATAAGTTGTCCACGATCGGCTTAAAGAAAAGTACCTGTTTTGGTGTCAAAATATCAAACCAGATTCTCAAACGATCCTTGTTGAAATTCCGGTATAGAAAAAACTTTTCTTCTACCCTTATTTTACATAGCTTTGGTAATAAATAACCTATGATGAATATGGAGGCCCATACGAATTGAGTACTGGGTCATCATCTTTGCCAGTTACAACCATCTATGGCTTGAGTACTGAGGGATACAAACTTGCATCATCCATCGCACTTAAAGGCGCAAAAGTCTCCTTGGTTGATGATTCTGCAGGTATGGCTATTTCACTTAAGCCAGACCTCGCAAGAACGTACCCAGATGTCAATGCATTAATAGAAGACGGACCTCTACTTGCCGTTGAACCAACAGATCTTGCAATAAACAACGCGGCTTACCTCTTTTTTGCTCCCAGAATTAGGAAAACAGGTCATGACGTAAAGATAGATGTTGCTTCGAAATTTCAGGATGCGGTAAAACATGTAAAAAAAAATACTTCTATTATATACACAGTTCCAACAGGATTTGGAACTAACAGCGAAAATATCGCATTAATTGAACATATAACTGGGATGACAATAGGAAAGGATATCTTTTATTATTATATGCCAGCGAATACTATCCCCGTATCGAATTCAGACTTACATATCGGTACTTACAAGGCCCGCCAAGATTCACAGTTAGCGAAACTCTTAAGTACAAATGACTCAAGGAAGAAAATCAACTTCGTCGATATCGGTTCATTAGAAATTTTGCATTCGATACGAATTTTGGGACATTACAGTGGGATGGCAAGTATACTAGAAATATGTCGCTACGTTCGAGAAGGTCAAACAACGACCGAGATAACAAAGGGTTCTTTTAATGAGATATACTTAGATGATGTGGCCAGTGGATTATATGATTTAAGAGCGATAGGTGCCTCATTGAGTGGATCGTCACCTCTAATGTACCTTGTGAATGGAACGATAAAGAGCATAGAGGCTTATGTTAAGCACTTGATAGATGAAACTCGAATGATGCTGAAGAAACGGGATCTGAAAGCCAGTAGAACTAAGGTGACTATTGCCTGGACGGTGGACCAAAACGAAATGAGAGGAGATAAACTCGATTTATTGTCCATTCTTGAAGCCAGATTAAAGGACTATATTGGAGAAGTCGAAACGCAGCATGGCTCTTTTGATTTTTACCCAACCGAAAAAACAATGATGGTTATTGCTTGTTCAAAGGCAGATTTTAATAATATAGTAAAAAGAAATATCAATTCTGATCTAATTGTAATTAGGGCGACTCCCATATCGCAAACCTTGTTATAGGAATTCTGAAAGAATATTTCATGAAGGGTTGGGGGTCGACCCAGCAAAGTATAAGGTTAACTTCCCGATCAATACTACATACGCAGGAGAATAAAAAGAATGTTAGAAGCCAAATGTCCTCACTGTTTAGGCCGTGCTGAAGTCGACGATGATTTATCATTTGTCGAGTGCAGGAACTGTGATTACCATGATACATATGAAAATTATATTGAGACCATGAGAGATAAGGCTGAAAACATGTCTAATGATTTTCAATCAAACTGGTATCAAAGAAATTAGAAATTATCCCATTTTTGTCATGAAAAAGATGTGAATCATATCTACACGTACTTACAAGCAAACAATTGTGTTTTGCAGCGGGAGGGACATGGCCGCCCTTGATTATTTTAAGCCAATGGAATGTTTTGTCTCAATGCCTCATTAAATTTGATATTGAGAAAGGTTAATTAAAGCTGTATTATTCGTTCAATTAGAAATGGCGATATTTAAGGTAATAGTTTCTGATAAACATGGTAAGAGTATTAGCAGAGAGTTGAAAGACAAAGAAGCACAGCCATTACTTGGTTCGAGGATTGGCGACCTTGTGGATTCTTCAATTCTTGGAATATCAAATGGTAAGTTCCAGGTAACCGGTGGAAGTGACAAATCCGGTACACCTATGAGAAAGGATGTACACGGGGGTGTGAAGAAATATATATTGTTGTCCAAAGGGACTGGCATGAGAAGTAATCGGGAAGGCATTAGGAAAAGGAAGTTAATCAGGGGAAATATAGTTACGGAAGAGATATATCAACTGAATTGTTTGCTTGTTGAGGGTAGTATGCCCGAAACTTCCGCACAACAAGCATAACACATTAGGAATTTACCTCTTTACTATGCCAATGCGAAAATGCCCGTAATTTGTATATTCTGGAATTAGGTTAATATCCCCGAAAAATTCCACTATGAATGTTGCATTGGAAAGAAACTTTACCTGAGTGGTATGTCAAAGAATATGGATATCAACCATGTGTAAACATTGGAACCTCAGGGCATGTAGATCATGGAAAAACTACTTTGGTCGAGGCCATTACAGGAGTGTGGACTAGTGGCCACAGTGAAGAACTGAGGAGAGGAATTACGATAAAGGTAGGTTATGCGGATGCAGCGTTCTATAAGTGTGCTCAATGTCCTCCTCCTTTATGCTATTCTACTCAGCCGGAGTGCAAGAATTGTGGGGGAGTATCTGAACTTAGCAGAGTTGTAAGTTTTGTAGATTCACCTGGCCATGAAAGTTTGATGGCTAATATGCTTTCTGGCGCAGCTCTGATGGATGGGGCGATTCTAGTTACAGCTGCAAATGAAAGGGTGCCACAACCTCAAACTAGAGAACACTTCTTGGCACTTCAAATTCTTGGTATTAAACAAATAGTACTAGTTCAAAACAAAGTTGACTTGACCACCTATCAAGAGTCCATAGATAATTACATGCAGATTAAGGATTTTGTCAAAGGTAGTTCTGTACAAGATGCGCCTGTAATTCCCATTTCTGCCCAACACAAGTTGAACATGGATGCACTAATTGGTTCTATAGAAGAGACCATTAAAACACCTACACGCTCGAAAGGCTCTGAACCCATGATGCATGTTTTACGATCATTCGACATCAACAAGCCAGGAATATCCCTAGAACAAATCAAGGGAGGTGTTTTGGGTGGTGCTTTGATCCAAGGTGAATTGAATGTTGGAGTTGAAGTAGAGATCAGACCCGGTTTATGGGATGAAAAGAAGAATAAGTATGAACCCGTCAGATCCAAAATTGCCACACTTGGAACTGGGGCTGGCCTTGTTGAGAACGTTAAACCTGGTGGATTAGTCGCTATAGGAACTCTTCTAGATCCATCTTACGTAAAGAGCGATTCCTTAATTGGTTCTGTGGTGGGACTTCCAGAAAAACTGCCCGAAGATGTTGAAAATATAACTGCAGACTACCAACTTTTTGAGACAGCTGTAGGAACTCATGAGATGATAAAGGTAGATCCGATAAGAAACAAGGAGTCACTGAGATTGAATATTGGTACTGCAGCTACCCTTGGAACTGTAATGTACACAAAAGACAAAAGAGTTGAAATAAAATTGAAAAGGCCTGTATGTATGCTAGAGAAGAGTAGAGTTGCAATAAGCAGAAGAATCGGTGATAGATGGCGCCTTATAGGTTCAGGTATTACAGCCTGAATAATTGCATTATCATGGTATTTGAATTCTGCCCTACTCGTCAGGTCCGTCCAGGCATATATTCTCTTCAAGCTTTCCAATAACTGTTGAAATATTCCTTGTATTATTTGTTCAAGATTCAAGTGCTAGCAGTTTACCATCCAAGACTGCTTTGACCTGGCCTGATCCTTTGTCAATTAGGCCTATTTGTGTGCATTTCATCTTATTTCTTTTAAATATGTCTTTAGCATTTTCTACGCAAGATCTTGACAGTATTATGCAGAAGCCGATTCCCATGTTAAAAGTGGAGTACATCTCGTGTGGCTGAATGTGACCATCTTCCATTATTTGTCTGAATACTCCTTTGGGCTCTGGAAGATTATCCAACTTATAATTTACCTTTTTGCTAAGTCTTGAAAGCTTTGTAAAAGAGCCTCCAGTTATATGAGCAAGGCCATGGACAGATGTCCTCTCAGTATTGAGAAGTTCATTAATCGGTTTTACATAGATTCTAGTCGGCCGGAGTAGCTCTTCTCCCACTGAATCTTTGATAAATTGTGCGCTTTCATTCATTTTATGCTTTGACAGAAGTACATTCCTAGCTAGACTGTACCCATTAGAATGTAGTCCACTACTTTCTACACCTAGTATCACATCGCCTTCTTTGATTTTTTCGCCCAACACTAACGATTTTTTATTAACAATACCAAAAACTGTACCTACCAGATCAAATGAAGTAGAGTCAATTTTATGCAGTAGATCAGGAACTATGGCAGTTTCACCGCCAATTATAGCCATACCACATTGCTTTGCAGCCTTTGAAAGACCTCTAAATACTTCTTTTACTAAATGAGGGTCAGGAGAACTCAGTGCAATATAATCTAAGAATCCTATAGGCATCGCACCGACGCAAATTATGTCGTTAACATTCATCGCAATACAATCTATCCCTATGGTATCATACTTTTTCATCAAATGTGCAATTAGTATTTTCGAACCCACTCCATCCGAATGAAGAGCCATAATCATTGAACCTATTTCTATTAGAGCCGCATAGTGTCCGAAACCTGACAATACCCTCCATCCAGCACTAGTTATGTGAGTTCTAGATATCGCATTAGCTATTTGAGACTGGAGATTCCTAATTTTCTTTAGGTCCACGCCTGCCTTAGCATAATTCATTGTCATCGAGAGGATTATCAAAATTTTGTGTTTAATAGATATTGCGAATGAATTCCATTCAAAATTTTGTTTCTAAGAGCACCAATGATCACATCTAACTTATAAAAGAGATCCTGATTAAATGACAATGACTGATTTGGAATCAACATTTGATGATGCAGAACAGATCTTCGTTGAATTATCTAACTCTCAGCGATTAGAGATAATACATTCTTTGCATAGACAAAAGCTGAACTTAGCTGGGCTTTCAAAGGAATTGGGAGTCACTATGCAAGAAGTTCATCGAAATTTGAACAGACTAACGGAAGCTGGGCTAATTGAAAAAAAATCAAGTGGTGTATTTTCTCTGACAACGTTTGGGAGTACTATTATTAGACAGATCCCTTCGATTGATTTCTTATCGAAAAATAGACTCTACTTCTCCGATCATACCTTCGGTGACATGCCAATGAAATTTATCCAAAGGATAGGAGCATTGAGTAATGGTGAAATCATTCGAGGTTGGGTTGCTGTTATTGAGCGTATAAAAGAAATGTACAGACAATCACGTGAATATATTTATGGTATGCTACCTCAGGTGACGCATGATCTGATTGAAACAGTCATACCGATGGTTAGGGAGCATGAAGTTGTATTCAAATATATTTTGCCTGAAAATGCACAGGTTCCCAAAGCCGGCATGAAACTACTGGGAGATATTAGCTACAGTGATTTGTTAAAGCGAGGGCTTATTGAAAGGAAAATGATCAAGAAGATTAGCGTTGCTGTGGTCTTGAATGAAAGAGAAGCATTGGTGATGTTTCCGTCTACGCGTGGAGAGACTGACATGAACGAAATGTTTTGCAGTAGCTATGGTGAAACAGGAAATTTTTTCCACGAATGGTCTCATGACTATTTCTTTTACAATTGGTATAATTCCCATTCATTTGATCCAGAAAAGCTCAAAATAGTATAAAAACTAAGCATAAATGGTTATCAACGGTAGGAAGAATGTTTTCCCAATTATGTCTTCCAAGATTACTAAGTTCTGTCCCGTTTCCTACTGCCACTCGCCATACTAGCTAGGTGAAGTGCTGAAAACATCACCTTAGCCTTGTGAAGAGTTTCTTTCCATTCTTTTTCAGGTACAGAATCCATAACAATACCAGCCCCAGCTTGGACATATGCGTTATTACTATTCACGAATAACGATCGTATTGTTATCGCGAAATCACATGATTTATTGAAGGAGAAATATCCTACAGCTCCCGAATAAGGACCACGTCGGGATGGTTCCAATTCATCTATAATTTCCATAGCCCTAACTTTGGGTGCCCCAGTCACAGTTCCAGCTGGGAATAGAGCCCTAAAGGCGTCAAAACAATCTTTCCCGTCGTCTAGTGATCCTTCCAAATGCGATACAATATGTTGGACATGACTAAATTTCTTTACGATCATCAACTTTTTCGCTATGACAGATCCAAACTTACACACCCTGCCTAAATCATTACGGGCCAGATCAACAAGCATAGTATGTTCTGCGATTTCTTTTTCATCGTTTAACAAATCAAATCGTAACCTCCTGTTAATGTTTTCGTCTTTAGTTACGGGTCTTGTTCCTGCTATAGGAAATGTCTCAACATTTCTGGAATTACTGCGTAGAAGCATTTCGGGACTAGAACCTATGATATAATTTTTGTCTTGCTTTAGGAAATACATATAGGGTGAAGGATTCAGCTTCCGAAGCTCTTGGTAGATGATCAATGGATCTCCTTGAAGTAGAAAACTAAATTTTCTTGAAAGAACTACCTGAAATATATCGCCATCATAGATATGTTTTCTTGCTTTTTCTATTTTTTTCATGAATCCGTACTTGTCTATTTCACCTATTGGTTTGGAATAGGAAATTCGTTCTTGTTCTTTGTTTACTTCGTTTTCATTGTCACATATGACCCTTTCTATTTCAGGTAGTCTTGATTTTTTCCCAATATAGAAGTAATATGTGTCTCGTTTCTTTTGACTATATAATAAACCATCACTATAAATTCCAAAATTGAATATAGGAAACTGAGTCGCCGATTTTTTTATCGCTGGTAGAAATTCCCAAAACCGAATTGCATCGTAGCTAACATAGCCTACTGCTCCGCCAATAAATCTGTATTTATCATTAGTAACTATTGGCATTATACTTTTTAGTTGTTCTAAAGGATCGTTAACCTTAGATTCATACACCAATAATCCCTCTCGATCCATAACCCAAAATTTTTGGAAATTACATTCCACTATTATCTCAGGATCGAAACCAACTATGGAAAACTCAGATAATTCCCGAGGACCCGTCAATGACTCCAGCATAAATGCACTTGTGTATTTTCTGTGAATTTTTTTAAATAGATCAAATGGATTTTTTTTTGTATCCAGCTTTTTTAAGTGAATCGAATAATCTCGATCTTTATCAAATCTTAGGATGTCATTATGCATTAATATTGACTACCACGAATATCTTTATATCAACTCTTAGTATGCGATTTAAATCTTGTGAATGAAAGCCAATCATTTTTAACCTTAGCTTAGTATCACCGAGACTGGGGAACCATTCTATGACTAGTTTGTGCTTGCACATCGGGACAATTATACTCTTTTAATACAATACTCAAACGTTCTTATTAGTGTGAACGTAATGGCTTTGTCATTATGGAAGTTACATTAAATGAAGTGCACACGACATCAACGATGTCGTTGTAAACGCATGATTAAGGTTCTATAATGCTGGCGCTGGCGAGTGGTTTTCGTCCCATAAATCCCTCGTCCCTCCCGTGCCAGAATTTTATCTCGCTTTCTCCATATTTCCAACATAGCCAAACCTCTTCATCGAACCGCAGAGACGGAAAATCCAATAAGCCGTCATCAACACTTTTTATCATTATGCCTCGTTTTTCTAGTCCTTCTATCTCTTTATAAAGCCTAGATACCGCGCTGTTTAATTCTTGTTTTTTTGCAATAAAGTTACTGAATTTTGATCCTTCATTGGTTATTTTTTGTAAATCTTCCTGTAAAGAAATTACCTTGTTCCTAAGTAGGATGATCTGGGAAAACTGTTTTTGTATTTCTGGGAGGATTTTATTAACATCTTGTGGTGTAAAATAAACACCCATATTAGTGAAATCCTTTTGTAACTCCATTTATAGATTATTATCTCCTTCTTACCCTAGCTTTCTTGCTTTCTCGTTCATCATAATTACTTAGTGATCTGGATACAAAATTGCCTAGGTCCCCCAGTCCATGTGAATAATTTTCCCATGAATTAGACCGTCCAAACAAGTTATCTAATTTTGCTGAGGCCGTAAGAGAAAATTTATTTAGGGTTAAATGAATTGACTCATGACTTATTATAGAAGTAGCGATGGCTGACGTCTTCCCTTCTGTTTCATATTTTTTCCACGATTTGTAGTTAGAAATGAATGCACGAGATTTTCCGTAGTATGGCACGTACATTAGGCCCGTCTTACCAACCTTACCTCTTAGAACAAGATCTACTACCACTTCATTTCACTACGTGAATATTATTTCTAATATTGATTAATGTTTTCAGGAAAATTTTTAGAGCTATACTTAAATTTTTTCCATTTATTTTTTTATTTTTTAATATCTTTTTATAATATATACGTGTTTTTTAGACTATTTGATGTAATTTTGTTAAATACATTTTATGATTTCCGGCCAGAACTTGAATGTTTTTCCAAGTTTGATCAGGTATTCTCTGAAAAGTGAAAAGTGGAGTTATAGCAGCAAGATGATTATAGCAAAATCTACGTTAACGCTACATCGCATTAATAAAACCGTTCCTTAAATACCTCGATGTATGTCTACTGCGACAATTCACAACAAACGTCTTCTGTTGAAGCAAAATTCGGGTGTTCAATCCCTTAAAATTGCTCTTGAGGCTGTCGAAGTGGCTTTAAAATCAGTTGATCCTTTTTTGCTTATCAAGAATAGTATGAAATTAACTGGATCAGAATTATGCATAAACGATGTTGACTGTAGATCTAAAAGATTTGATTTGTCGCTATTCGATAGGATTTACATAGTAGGTGCAGGTAAAGCGACAGCCGGCATGTCTGAGGCGGTAATACATGTTCTTGGGGGTAGAGTTAGTGGTGGTGCAATCACTATCCCATATGATATAAGTACAAGACGGAGTATACTGTCTATTACACATGCAGGACATCCGTTGCCAGATAAAAATGGACTAGAAGGCACCAAGAAAATATTGTCAGTACTGCATAACGTATCTAGTAATGATTTAGTATTTGTCTTAATCTCAGGAGGCGGCTCCGCATTGATGCCGCTACCAATGAACGGAATCACTCTGGCAGAAAAGCAAAAGATTACTTCTACATTATTAGCATCTGGTGCTTCAATTGATGAGATCAATGTTATAAGAAAGCACCTATCGGCAATAAAGGGAGGACGGCTGGCTAAAATTCTTGGAAAGGGAAGTACTTTAATAAGTTTGATAATGTCTGATGTAGTAGATGATAGAATAGACATAATTGCTTCTGGACCAACTGCCCCAGACAAATCGACATTCCATGATGCAAAGTTGGTTCTTCAAAAATACAAATTGTGGAATAATGGGAAAGTTACCTTAAAATCTGTTATGAAAATAATTGATGATGGAATCAGAAAAAAAATTGAAGATACACCAAAACCTTCTGATCCTGTGTTCAAGAAAGTACATAATATTCTTATTGGGAGTAACGCAGTTGCCTGTAAGAGTGTGTTTTCGTATCTTAATAGCCAAGGTATTAAAACTATGTATCTGGGTTCATCATTTGTGGGAAAGGCGTCGAACCATGGTTATTTTCTCCATAAACTCGTTGATGACTTCTTGCCTCCATCGGTACCATACGCATTCGTTCTAGGAGGCGAAACAACAGTAGAATTGGGTACCAAAATAAGTGGACGGGGTGGTAGGAATCACGAAGCTGCTCTTGCTGCTGCAGTAAAATTTAAATCATGGGCCAATAAGGACTTCACAATTTTATGCTTGGGAACTGATGGAATTGATGGCAATTCGAATGCCGCAGGAGCAATAGTTACTCCTAAAACTATGTCAGAGATTTCCAAACAAAATTTGGATCTATCCCCATTTCTGCGCAGACATGACAGTTACACTTTATTCAAGAAATTGAAATCAATAATTGTTACTCATAAGACAGGAACAAATGTAAATGACATATCAATAGTTTGTAGAGTGAAATAGCAGACTGCTCACTTGCATATTAAGAACTAGAGACAGTATGGTAATGCACTATATTTATCGAAAATAGAAACTAAGGTGGAGGGTTTAGCAGGACCCTAATCTAAGGCCTATGTTGGCAAAGTGAAAACGAACGTAGCACCCTTTGAACCTTCATTATTATACGCCCATATTCTTCCTCCATGAGATTCTACTATACTTCTTGAGATGAAAAGCCCGAGTCCTGTTCCCTGTTCAGATTTTGAAGCAAATTTAGAGAATAAACGAGAATGAATTTCCGAATCTATTCCCCTTCCTGAATCCCTCACTAGCAACAATATCTCCTTTTCTTCTATTTTGCAAGAAATTGAAATTGTCCCTTCCTGGGTAAACTTAATTGCGTTGCTGACAAGATTTGAAACAACTTGCGTTATCCTGCTCTTGTCAGCATTAACTTCAATATTAATCGATTCATATTCGATATTGACCTTTCCATTCCTCATAGGATCTTTTTCGATTAGGCGTCGAGTCTCTTTTACAATCTGTGACAATATTTCATCGATGTTAAAGCGTTCTTTGTTTAACTGTAATGACTTTCCTTCAATGCGGGTAACATCAAGTATGTCTGCTGCAAGTCGATCGAGCCTCTTCGCATTACGAATTATTACAGCAATTTGATCCTTGTCGACTTCAGCAGAACTCTTACCGTTGAATTTGTCCTCAATAAGTTCTGCTTCTCCTAGGATAGGCATTATAGGAGTTCTAAGCTCGTGGGCCGCCACGTTGATAAATTCCTTTTGCATTCTATCATGAATTTCGAGTTGTTTATTAGCTGAGGCAAGAAGCATATTAGACTCTATTAAGGATTCATTTGCTTTTTTTAATTCTAATGTCCTCGAGGTTACAGCTCCCTCCAATCGCTTATTCCAAGATAGTATTAAAAAGGCAATCCCAAATGCTAATGAACCAATTACGATGACTACTATAGTACTAAAGTTTTTTTGTTGATTGATTAGAAAACCAACATTGCTAGCTAGGTTGTGAGGTGCGCTTAAATACAATGTCCAGATGTGTCTTCCATCTATGACAACAGGCTGGTAAGCTAAGGTAGTTATGTTACCACGAAGGAGAAAATCTTGTGACCCCGATTTGCCCTGTAAACCATTTTCCAATATTTTATTGTAGGAATCTTTAATCTCTGCAGGTATCAGAGATTGAAATTCCGGGGCAAGATAATTCCTACCGACTACTTCTTCATTCTGTGAATACAATATGACACCATTTCTATCTATTAAACCCAAGGTGCTTTCGAAATTCGGTGAAAGCTCTTTTTGTAAGAAACGACCCAAGTCTCCAAGACTTATGGTAGCAACTACTACCCCTTTGAAATCAGATTCTCTATTATTAAGATTAGTGGTGTCGTTGGATCCGTTGTACTTGGTGATGATTGGAAAGGAAATATAAAGATGGGAAAATTTATTCTTAGCCTCAACAGCAGTACCAAAATATGGTTTATTCGTCAATTTCGGTACGGAAAAGTACTCTTTATTACTTAGATTTTGCCCTATACTATTGCTGCCCAAGTTGTTATTATCACTTGTTGCTAGCAGCTTACCTTCCTCATCTATCAAATAATATCCTTCAGTGAGTTCGCTAGTTCCATTTTGCGCCGCATTCATGAGATTGTAGGCTCCCATATTCCCGTTCTCCGAGAACAAAATGGCTGTGCTCAGTGTTCTAAGATTAATAGATATTGATTCTATACTTCTTACCAATATCCGGGCCAGCTCGTACACTTCAATGTTTGCATTTGACTTTACGTCCTGCGCAGCAATTTCTGCAATTTCAGATGCTGTAATAGTAGAATATTGATAAGAAATAATAGCTAATCCAATACCTACTATAGCGATTACGAGAAGGAGTATGATATTATTTTTTGAGAATGCTGTTCCTAGCAATAAGATACTAGGAATAACATTCTCGTTCTAGTAGATAAGTTAACGCTAAACATTATTCTAGCAGAATTGATTATATATAATGACAATAAGTACCATTCAAAGTAATATAATAATTCAATGTACGCACGCAAATTCTTTTTGAATTATCCACGATTTTTGATCAAACGGCATAACTTATCCTAACCTCTCCGAACAATATTTTCTTGACGGAGCCATCTGCAAGAGTAATTAATAAAGCACCGGAATCATCTAGATCCAAAGCTCGCCCGTTAAATACATTGTTCCCATCATTAACGGTCACTCTCTGGCCAAAAATTTCTGATCCCTGTTTCCAGCTTTCTATAATCTCCCTTGTCTTGCCATCTTCCAAAAGCAGATAATAATGTTCTAATTTTTCAATTATCAATTTAGTGATGTCGTTCAATGCGATGTCGTGCTTTATTTCATCTCTCAGAGTAGTAACGTCAGAACATCCTTCCAAAGTAGCCGAATTGAATAATTCTTGGGTCGAAAAGTTAGCATTCAAACCAATACCCACTACTACAGTTCCACCTTTGTCGCCTTCGAAATTTGCGTCAACAAGAATGCCACATACCTTCTTCCCCCGAATCAATATATCGTTGGGCCATTTGTGCGTACATACTATGCCAGTCATTTCCAAAATGCTATCTCCCACTGCTAATGCACCTATGAACTGAATGAGGGAGATCTTTCTTGATGTAAATCTCGGTTGCAATATGATTGACATCCATAAACCTCCTTTGGGAGAAATCCATTTCTTTCCCATTCTCCCTCTCCCGGCGGATTGTTTCTCGGCGATTATTACAGTACCAGATGGAGAATCATTTTGAGCCATCGAAAGTGCGCAATCTTGGGTCGATTCAATTTTATCGAAGAAATGAATATGTAAACCCAATTCCTTTACTTTCAGTGATCCGCGTAATTGTTTTGCAAAATCGATTTCCATATACGCACTACACTAACCAACTACAATTAAGATGAAATATAAAAGTACGACGATCGAACAGCAAAAATATAAAGAAAGTCACAGACTTACTTCACTTGACTGCCAACAGAAGTATTTGCATCGATGTGAATAGCACGATATCGTTAATGTATGCTGCCTGATCATCCGATTATCGAACTAGGAAATCATAGTAAGAAACTGGCTGCGGTAACTGCCCCAATGATTCTAGAATATAATACTGTGTCTGCCATGGAGAGGACTAATTCATCCAAATTATCATGGTTCTTGATGAGGCGGATTACTGCCCGTATAGATAGCGGTAACGACAGCAGAGAAAATAGGGCATAGTATGGAATTAACATGAAGGCCACGCCTAGTATGATCATGCCATAGATGAGGGTAATTAGAAAGGGTAAGACCTTACTCGCCCGATCTTTTCCCAACATAACCGAGAGGGTACGTCTACCTTTATTCTTATCTGCTTCATAATCAGGAAATGAATTGACTAATAGGACGCATGCAGAGAGTAGACCTATTATTATCCCAACAAAAAATGCTGTGGGGTCGATGATTCCTGTTTGAACATAGAAAGAACCTAAAACGATCATGGCTCCTTTCACAGTCACGAAAACTTCACCTAATCCGGCATTTACAATATTAGTTGAATAAAAATAGATAGAAAGAGTTGCGAATAAGAGAATCAGTAGAATCACAATTCCACGAACAGTAACGAAATATACACCTATAATAGAGCCTAATATTAAGAACAAGATACCTGTAATATATACCGATTTTGGTGTTAGGAGTTTTTCTGGCAATACTCCTGTACCACCACTAAATTTTGTTCTTGTGGTAGTTGTATCTATTTCTCTTTTGTAATCCCAATAATCATTAAGCAAGTCTACGCTTGTATGCAAGCAAACAACTCCACAAATAGTGAGTATGGCGTAAACTGGATCAAATGGATTATTCTTCCAAATGCTAATGGCAAATCCATTTACCACTGCTATTATCGAAGCTAGAAGAAATCTTATCCTAACAGCTCTGGACCATATGGATAGGTATCTTAATAGTTTTTGATTTCTCATAGCTATTCGTTTCAGCTACAACTAGGTGAGGAACTATCCTGGATACTTTTCTTAATCATTAACAATTGGCAGTCAGCATCCAAAACCTTTCTCAGGAGATGAAAATAAAAAATGGAGTGAGTTTAACTGCTTTCGTCTATAGTTTTGGAGCGCGAAAGTACCCTCTCAGATGAGGAGGTAACGATGACCTTGGTGTAGGAGTATATTGAGGCTCGGAGCTGACACGAGAGTTCGTAGGTTTACTCGGATCGTATCCTGGTAAGGTTGGATCATTGTTAATATTCCCTGAGGATGGTGAGGTGTAGACTTTCGAACTAGATTGTGCAGTTCCTACTGGTTTACTCGGATCGTATCCCGGTAAGGTTGGATCATTGTATTTGTTAATATTCCCTGAGGATGGTGAGGTGGAGACTTTCGAACTAGATTGTGCAGTTCCTACTGGTTTACTCGGATCGTATCC
>JBAWET010000130.1:0-13689 GCA_049591355.1 Nitrososphaeraceae archaeon | reverse complement strand
GTGCTCTTTGATCTACCTATTGGCATCTTGTTACTATGATCCTACTAGTTCTTTTTTTATTCACTTGAGTGAAATACAACTATTACGAAATTAGATTATATGCTATCTTAACCGTGTTATCTAATTTACTCGTATGGTACCGGTGTAATAGTGTAGTTCTTCTTCGCCTGTCACAATGACAAGGGTATAGCTATCCTTAGCCACCTTAGTGGGAATTTCAAAGTTAATTTGACTTGTCTCAAGATCATTTGTACTAAATAATATATGCCGTATTCCTGTAAAATTAATATTTAAGAATTCACTACCTGAAGGGATCTTTACAACATTCCCTTTTACAAGAAATACCCTAAGCATTAAGACGCTAAAATATGCCGGGTCTAGCCCTGAAACTTGGATAGTTTCGCCAGCTTTAAAATCCAAGATGCCGTTATTTGCACCTAAATTTATATAAACTCCGTTAATGGGTTTACCGGGATCAGCTATGGCCACGCGAGTATAAGTCTCAGTTAGATTTCTTGTACCTGCCTCTGTATTCACAGCGAGCAACGGAACTTTAAATGGAACATATTGTGCTGAAGCGATTGAAAAACTAGGGACTATGCCGACTAGTACTGAAATTGCAATTAGGTATGCAACATAATTCTTTACCAATATTCAGTATTAAATGCACAAAAATATAAATATACTAAAAGTTCAAAATCTGCTATATTAAGTTTCTTTTTACTAAATAAAGCAAGTACACCTATAACTAGGTCATTGTGAATCAATGGTAGCCGGCGAACGCTTTTCCAATATGGAAAAATTGCGTAATTTTTACTGTCTGAATATATAAGTGGGGCTTCCAATATGGAATATCTTGAACAATATATTTCAGTATCAAGTAATCAATGTGATGGGCAATTACAAATCACGAAAATCGATAAAGCTTTCAAAGTGCAATGTGGGGGAGATTACTTTAAAGAATTGATTCCTGCCACGTAGAAAAAGAAAATATTGCTATTTGGTACAAGATCCGGTAATAGCCTTATTTGAGTAGCAAAATTTGTTCCATGTTTTTTAATTTAGCTAATAACTGTATTAAAAGATACAGAATAATTACTATTTAAGAATGGTCTGTAAGGGCATATGTGTTCGTCACAAAGCGTGTTTGCCTGTTGGTGAAAGTCGGTACATAAACGGTCGAAAACGTTGTCAAACATGTTCTATTTTCATGATATGGTCAACAGATACATGTCCCTGTTGTGGTATTAGATTAAGAAAAAAAGCACGTACATATAGATCAAAGTTACATCCGAGCCGAATCTAGTACGCCCAAAAGATTTTCTCATCCGATTATGATATTTATGCAAGCACTCGTTGGAAAATATCCTTCAATGAACCTAAGTCATCTTTCCTACGTAAGTGAGTGGTAATATAGTTACGTTTTAAATAAATAGTTGATCGCTCCTGAAAAGCTTAATGAGTAAAATAGGTCTTTCTTCAAGTATTTTCTTCGTTCTCAGTTCGATGATCATCTTTCCTAGCTATATGAATTTAGTTCAAGGGCAGTTGAATAGTTCCGATGATCCTATTAGAAATGTAACTGCCTTAAGTAATTCCACTGGTAATGCCACCGAAGTGGTACTACAAAATAGCACGGTAAGTTACTTTGAAGGCGCAAAAGGATACTTAGTATTTCCTGTGCGACAAGAGAGTAATGCAAGTAAACTTCCGGCAGTCATCATGATTCATGAATGGTGGGGATTAAATAACCACATCAAGGATATGGCAAACTTGCTCGCTAAAGAAGGTTACGTCGTTCTTGCAGCTGATCTATACAATGGTAAAGTTGCGGCTGATCCAAACGAGGCAGGTAATCTAGTTCAATCTGTTAGAGCCAATCAGGAAAATGCTATCACTAATTTGAAAGCAGGAGTGAAATATGTCAGTTCTCTTCCAATTGTAGATAAATCAAAAATTGCGTCCATAGGTTGGTGTTTTGGGGGAGGACAATCATTGCAATTGGCATTAAATAGCCAAGATCAGCCATTGGCAGCAACTATCTTGTATTATGGAACTTCTCTAGTAATTGAAAAGTCAGAGTTATCCAAGATAAAATGGCCTGTACTCGGTATTTTTGGTGACAAAGATCAGGCCATTCCTCTCAAACAAATAAATCAGTTCAAGGCTGCGTTAGACGAGATTGGGATTACAAATGAAATTCACATTTACCCTAGAATAGGACACGCTTTTGCCAATCCTTCCGGCGACAATTATGCTCCAAAAGAAACACAAGACGCATGGGAGAAGACACTCTCGTTTCTAAAGAGATATGTAAGTTAACGAAAATTATGCTAAGCTAATTTCTTGATTCTTCACTACAGGAACACAATCGTTTTTTAATATATTAATCAAGTCATGATCTGTAAATAAATAAATAAATCTAGTATTGATAAGTCAAGCAAACCTTGATCAAATCTATCATTGTTGTTGCAGCCAAGATTGCTAATGATGTAGATTTTTCAGTGATTAGTGCTTTTCATGATTCATAATGGTTATCAAAGCAGCACTCTTTGCAGCAAACTCGGCTTTCATTCTTGAATAATTATCACTTCCTATTATTATCACATCTCCATCTTGGGGATGAAGATTTTTAATCATCTGTTCAGATAACTGATGTTCATCTTTTAATGAATCAAAGTATGTTTGTGGAATAAGAAATTTGTTGTCTTTGAACAAAAGGGTAGTTGCACCAGATGCTCCCATTCTAATTGCAGCGTCTCTTTGCGCTATTCCGTCTTTGATCATGGAACTCATTTGTTTTACAAGTACTGCATAGTTGAATTTCCCCAACGTAATAGCACATTTGGATAGACTGATTTCAGATGGGATTGAAGATAACAGTCCTGAAAAAAATGAGTTTCCCTTTTTAGTCATTGTTGTGCCTGCATTAGTAGATTCTATAAGGTTCTGCATCTTGAGGTGTCTCACTAATGTCTTGATAGTTCCTTCTCCTAGTCCCAAGTCCTTACATAGATTCTCTCTGCTAACATGTCCATTCTCTTGAATTAGCTGCAATGTCTTGAACACATGCACCATGTCAAAGGATAGCACCCTACTTGGTGCGTATCTGTCCGCAACCTTTTGAAGTGTTTTGACATATGTGTGCATCACTAAAAATCTACGCGTACTACAGATTTATGTGTATTTTTAGGCACTCCTCTATGGCCGTCGTTTGGTTGGATATTTAGCTATTTCCGGTTTCACCGTACTTGCATTAGCACTTGCATGGAATAGACCGTAGGTGAAATCCAAGAAAATCATATTCGTGTTGATCCACGCTGCTGTAATGATCGCAGCATATCTTGGAATGCTTGCCAACCCCGACAAAATAAGCTTATCGATGGAACTGATTCAGACTTTCAGGATTTTGACAGCACTAACTATAGGTATGTTTTGGGGGATCTTGGCTGTTTTATTCTGCTCATTGTGGGATAGATTCATACCTACACAGAATAGAGAGATTGCAATGGTATGACGCTGCAATCAACAAAGTAATTACTAAAATCACCTCTAAAAATTCTCGATTAATCCTTTGAAGTGCACGGAATGCAATTGTACACCTAATGATACATCTAATATCTCTCTTGCACACTGTGAGGATCGTTTTGAATATTTTTTGTAGAATTTTACTGCATTTTCATCTGATATCTCAAGCGAGGATAATTCAAAGGAAAGCTACCTTATACAACAGAAAAAGAATTGGAAATTTTTGGGTTTGAAATGATCAATATATTTATGTGCAGGCACAGAAAATAACGAGTTGTTTAAAAACGTCGGGATAACCCGAATATCATTATTAATTGCTGCTTTAGCCATTTTCGCAATAATTATCATTACAGCGTTTACCGAAATCCAAAGCAGAATTATCTCTACAAATATTATCGAAAAGAAAGTTAGTGAAGTAAATGTGTTGGCTTCTCGAACTTCTCTTAGGCTGACAGACGCTGCGACCATTTTGGTCATAGCCAGCAACTTACCTCAAATTACAAGTACCCCAAATATGAGCCTAGTGAGTGAAGATTCACACGGTGTACCAAAAAATGAAGAGATGGGAAGAAGATTGATAGCTAGAAATATCATGCAGAGTTATCCTAATTTTGAAACTGTAAGTTTTCTGCTCCCAAACGGTGACTTATATTTTTTAGAGCCGTATGAAAGCCAAAAAAATCTTACGCTAAAAAATTTTGCATTCAGAGATTATTATAAAGGAGTTATCACCACAGGTAAACCCTATTTAAGTCAAGCAATTCGGTCTAACGCAACGGGGCATATTGTATCGGCGATAGCGGCTCCTGTTCACGATGCGATGAATGGATCTCTGAGTGGCATTTGGATCGGTGCTTTGAATTTGAAGGATATAAGCCAGGTCCTTCACGATCAAGTTCCCAGTACAGAAATTGTTGCATACATAGATCAACGGGGTCAGAAAATTGTTAGTAGTGATGAACTTGAATTCCCGGCTTTGTTCAATGGTAATGAATCATTGAAATCTAATCTTGGATTCATGAATGGAATCGCTGGAAAATCGGGGTACAGTATAGAAACTATTAACGGCATCGAGATGTTTGTAGCTTATTCGCCAATGCACGCACTTTCTACGAATTGGGTAGTATTATCTTTCGAACCTTATGACAAAGTATTCTTATCTTCGAACTCCCTCCGATTGGAAGGAATCGCTATGAGCATTGTCCTTGCATTAGCGGCAACTTTTATCGCCCTACTTCTTCACAAGTCATTTCGCTCTTTAAATAGTCTAACTACAAAGCTTCATAAATCTAATGAGGAACTGATTTCCAAAGAAAATGAACTCAAGGCTGCGAAACAGTCTTTGGAAGAGAAAAATAAAGAACTTGAAGAGGCGAACGAGCAGCTAATACAAAGAGAAAGAACACAGAAGGACTTCATCAATGTTGCTGCCCATGAACTTCGAACGCCAATTGTACCAATTCTTAATCTGGCAGAATTATTGCACTTGAAACTAAAAAAACAAAATGCTGGTTTGATTGGCATTGAGGATGGGAGAAAAAATGAAAGAGGAAAAATTGAGGAAATCGTACAGGTTATTGTTAGAAATGCCTATAGACTGTACCAGCTAACAGAAGATATACTAGATGTTACTAAGATCGAGACTCAGTCACTTAAGCTTCGCATTGAGCAACTAGATTTCAATCAGATCGTAAGTTCTGCCGTCAGCGATTTTAGGAAAAATAACGAAGCTCGGAACAACGTGGAAATAAAATTTGAGAACTTGGTAAATGAAGTATCAATAAGGGGCGATAAAGGAAGACTTGTTCAGGTGATTACAAATTTACTTGGTAATGCTTTAAAATTTACAAAGGAAGGTCAAATTACTGTGACTCTCACACGTGACAACAACAACCAAGTGGATATAATAGTTAAGGATTCTGGTACGGGTATCGACCCAGAGATTTATCCAAGATTATTCTCAAAATTTGCCACCAAGTCGGAAGAAGGAACTGGACTCGGGTTATATATATCTAAGAAAATCGTGGAAGCACATGGCGGTAAGATTTGGGCTCAGAACAATCCGGACGGGAAAGGGACTACTTTTTATTTTACTTTGCCTATACAATCGCCAGAGAGCCTAAGATAAATTGAGTGGGGATAAACCAATGCATGAAAGAAAGATCTTGCTGGTAGATAACGAGCCAGATGTAACATATGCCATAGAGAGTGTTTTAGAAGATAATGGATTTGAAGTCGATTCTTTTAATGACCCAGTTCTAGCATCTGCCACGTATAAGCAGAATTATTATGATTTGATACTATTGGATATCAAGATGCCAAAGATGGATGGCTTTGAGCTTTACGAAAGTATCCGAGAAAAAGATAAAATAACAAAGATATGTTTTTTGACAGCCAGTGAAATGTTTTATGAATCCTTAAGGAAGGCGCGAAATTTATTTGGTGACACTTTGGGTGAGGAATATTTCATTCAAAAACCGGCAAAGTCAGATCAATTAGTACGACAGCTTAACGATATCATCAATTCTCCCCAGAAACAACCATCTACTTAAGTAAATACAAGGATCACGCTCCAAGTACTGAAATGTTGCACTAATCGTTACCTAAGGGCAATATTAGGATAATCTTAATCCTACAAATTGGATATAATCAACAAAGCTCTTAGTTTTTATGTTTAAGCTTGATCCATAGCCGCGTTACAAGTTCTTCTCTCAAGACTGGCTTTTTGATAATGTCATCGTGGCTTATTCCCGGAAGTATGCTTACGAGTTCTTCCGCCGCGTCTAGTGCAGAGAGAAAAATTATCTTCACGTTTGAAGTTATGGATTTTAATCTATAGAAAAGCTGTATTCCATTGAGTTTGGGCATCCTAATATCCAATATGACTAGATCGTAACGGCATGGATAAATTTCGGCGTAATGTTTCAATGCTTCCTCTGAATCCGTAAAGAATTTTACCTTCCAGCCCTCTTCACTCAAAATAGAGTTGTAAGTGAAGGCTAAATCAGCCTGATCTTCTACAATCATTATATTAGGACAATTTGGTGAAAGCATGTTTGAGGATCTATCAGATGAAAAGGGATCTATCAAACTGGGAACAATTTTGCTTTTCATCTCGTAGACAGGGTAAGACTTGTTCAATCCGCTCGAATATTCACCTTTTTCCTTAAAGGAATATGCATCTGATATGTCGGGAAATGATCGTTTTAAGACGTGGTATAGATCACTTCCTATTATTACTCCATTTGGAGCAGCTTTTGTATTTATCTTAGAGCACATGTTAATTGTCGCTCCGAACAAATCCTCTGTCATTGAGGAAGAAGGACTTGGCGATTTCGACTCTACCGTAATCAGCACTGATCCTATAGTCAACGAATGGTAGCTTTTCCTCAGAAAGCTTTGCGTTGATTATCTTGTGAGCACTTATCATTGTGATTGCAGATTCTAAAACGCCCTTGAAGCCGGACCATTTAGATACATCGGATGTTTCTGGAAAATAGTAAATTAGACTATCCCCCACATTTTTAATGATTCTAGCGCCGTAGCCCCTAGCGATGGCCGCCATCGAGTTTAGAAAAATAGAGTAATATCGCATGATTCCCTTTGGATCGCTGATTCTGGAAGTAATTCGTGTTGAATCTACAATGTCGACGATACAAACACAGTAACTTTCAGATCTAGTTTCAAAAGATATCTCTTCTTCATCTGAAATTGTAATACTATGGTTTTTGTCAGGGTACGAGCTAGACAATCAATCAAACAACTCCTTCCGAAAACACAATCGAGTTATACATATCTTCACGAACGACAATTAGAATAAATGCTTTAACTATTTTAGTCTTGGGGACTAATTCTATGCTAGTCATACGAATACAGTTCTTTCATGTGTTATTGTAGTTATATTCAGAATAATTAGGAGATATAATAAAAAGTTATTATTTCTCATACAATGAGATGACTAAATGCAGTAGAAGTAGCATGATACAAATAATCATTATCATTGCCCTGTAGCAGTTCATGATTCAAGTTCTTCAGCAACCAACTCTTGTATAAAATTATTAAATATAAAGATAAACTAGGTATAACGTGTCCGCAAGGCTTAAAGTACCAATTCCCGTAACAAAGAATTATAATAAACAGAATCAGGGAATTGAAGCTAAGTTCAACGATGTAATATTAATACTCAATCCCAACTCTCAAGGGGGAGCTACGGGAAAGAACTGGAATGATACATATGATAAAATTAAAGAATTTCTTCCAAGGCAGCATCGAATAATATTCACAAAAAAAGCTAATGACGGAACAAATATCACACGCAAGCTGCTGAAAGAAGGCTACCGGAATATTGTTGCGGTTGGTGGAGACGGGACGATTAACGAAGTTGCAAATGGATTTTTTGTTACGAAAGCAAAGAATAGATCAGCCCTCAATCCCACAAAATTTAAGCCCGATTCCCAACTAAGGCTGATCAACCACAAAGCAGTATTTTGGATTGTACCATCGGGTAGTCGCAATGTTCTTGCAGCGTCACTTGGAATACAACATCAAGGTGTAGAATCATTCATGCGTTTGCGACAGATGAAAAGGCGTAAGGTAGATGTAATAGACGTGACTGTGACTGATAAAGATAATCCAGCGACAACTCATAACAGAATTGTATTAAACGCTGCAGAGATAGGTGTAGGAGCTGAGATAATCGATAGATCCAAAAGAGTTAGAGGAAGAATAAAAAGTCGCCTAATCTCTACAATGGCAGGCATTATTTCCACACTACCAACTTATGAGAGTAATGAATGTGATATTATTATTGACGGAAATAAAAAGATAACTAGTAACGTAACAATGGCCGTTGTTGCAAATGGCAAGTTTTTGGGAGGTGGATTCAATGCAGCACCACGAGCAGATATTTCTGATGGACTACTCGATATGATCATAATGAAGAATTCGGGTAGTTTTAAAATCCTGGATAAACTAGTGGAAATGAAAGGGGAAAGTCAGTACACTGACAAAGAAGATATTCTCTATTATAAGGCATCACAGGTCGCCTTTATACCAAAAAATAGAAATGTTACTGTCTCCCTGGACGGTGAACCTGTAGGTATTCTTCCTGCCACTTTCAAGGTCCATCATAACGCATTGACCATCAAGTGCGAACCTCCAGTTTCTTGAATACCCAACGACTAAGGGTTGCAAACTTAGAACCACTTGTTAATAAGTTAGTCAAAATTTAATCTACTTTCATATTGGAAAAATGTGTGAGGAATTGTTCGTTTGTGCCAGTCAAGTTTAGTATTTTTTATTTTCATTCTGGTTCTACTGCAATAGATCTAATGCTAACATTAATTCTGCTATCTCATTTTCAAGAATGATCTTGTCATTTTCCTCTCTTGTATATTTCAACAATCTTTCACAGGCTTGTATTTCTGAGATTAATATATCCTTTTTATCCCTACAAAGACTGTGATATGAATCAACGAACGAGTATGCTACCTTTCTCGTTTTATCTTTACATCCACAAGTTTTGGCTACTATGTCATAATCTTCCTCTGCATGAGCGATATTCACCTTATACTACCACCACCTCGACTTGTCCACAATTTTGCGGCCATTTCATTGATATAATCATTGTCCAATCCGTAAGATTCATAGTTTGAAATAGCCATCAATTGCATTTCATTATTACCACATGAAGGACAGATCACGATAGTTCTGCTTCCTGTCAAACACGAAACACACCAAAAACACGACCCGCACACCAGAAAGTTTTTCTTCTCGATAAGCATGTTTTCATTCTCGTGAATTAGTGCTTCTATTTTAGAGATGCTTATAACGGTAAACCATCTTCTTCTTTTAGGTTTTCCTTACGATGGTATTTAATTAACATTGATCCTATTATAAGTAATGCTACTTAAGTTTCCCTATTATTCGACATAGTCGCAAGACACCTGCATTATGTTATGTGACAAACGTTACCTCCTTTCACACAAATCTGCTGTTATTCATGCAAGATATAGGTTAAAATGACCAAATATTGCACCTTTAATGGTCGAGTAAATAGAAAAGGCAACCATGATCAGAAGTCCAAGATGGAAAACACTTTTCAATGAATTGTGAAAAAGAACTTAAAAAGGTTTACATTTAGAAGTTGTAAAATTTGACTATTTTTTGATATGAACACATTTTCGTTTTTGCCGCAACTTATGCCATTGAGACCTAATAATCAAATACTACTACCAACACTGCAAGAGCAGGGGTAGTTGAACTGGATGCAAGCTCTGCCCATTCTTAACAAGCGATCAGTTTCAATTCCCTGCCTATTTTTTCGCAATTTCGTCAAGCATTCTACTTGTCTTTTGCTCTCCTTCTTTAATTGAATCTTTGATAGCCTTTGGTGAAAAGTCTGCGTTCTCATAAATAGAATGAACAGGTTCATCGCGAGAAATGTAATACACACCTTTTATTTCCGCCCCCGTATCCTGTTTATATTTTTTATACTTTCTGCGAATCTTTTCGAGTTGTGTCTTATCGACCTTTGTCAAATCAATATTATTTTCAACCAGTTGATACAGTTCATCAATATAACGGAGATATCGAGTTATCACTTTAGACATTTTGACCGTACTCAGAGTCTTGTCACAAAAGATAATGTCTCTAGTTCTGTGATGAACCTCAGCCAAGTTCTCAGGCAGGTGATCAATCTTTTTTGGATAATTTTCCACCAAAAATATGCGCTTATCATTTACGGGAGACGCCTCTATGACCTCTCTTAACGGAGTATTACTGAGTAAACTCCCATCCCACGCGTATACACCTTTTTCAACTTCCACCCAAGGGAAATTGTATGACGAATAGGCACAGGTTGCAAGTATATGTTTGGGACTTATCTGTTGTCGGGAACTATCAAATGTCAGAGGTTCTGATGTTAGTACATTTACAGCAGTCATTATCAATCGCGAGTTGGGATTTCCGCTAGGCTTCAATTTGTCATAGTCAATATACTTTTCTAAAGTTTTTGCTAGAGGAGAATGATCGTAAAGATAGGTCCATTTTGAAGGTTGGAAATATTCTGGGTCTGTTAATGAATATTCTAATGCCCATCGAGGCTTAAACATGTTGGAATTTCCAAATATTGCCGAACTTAAGAAAGACATCATTGATTTATCTATGTATTCTTTCATCCTTCTTAGTGACTCATTTTTCTTTTCTCCTAGCGATGAAGTATAATATAAATAGTAGTTTGATATCATTTGTTCCAACTGCGGAGATATAGAGCGAATATGAGTGTTCTCTAAATCTACGAAGATATCTGTCAGCTCTAGCCAGAATTCTTCTAAAAGTTGTTCTGGCCGTCCTTCATTCTTACTCCCAGCTATGATTGCTGCATTCACCCCTCCAATTGACGTTCCTGCAACGATATCGATCTTCATATTTTTTTCTGCAAGGGCCTTGAATACACCGCAGCCAAAAGCGCCCAACGATCCGCCGCCTTGAAGAATCAATACATTTTCGATTGCATTGCTATTGCCAGATGATGACGATGTGGCATTCTGGAGCCCATCTTTTTTAGAATATGTCCTACCTTCATCGACTCTGGGCGAAGACGTCATATCTTTCGTTGCACGTATAGTTTTATTACCATGTTTAGCCAGACGTATCACTCCACGTGATGATTGTGCGCCAATTGATCATACAACCTGACTGATTTTATGTTAGCAAATTCCAACATTCCGTATCTTGACATCTCTCTGCCAAATCCACTATTTTTGATACCTCCGAATGGAACTCTAGGATCCGATATGACTACATTATTTACAGTCACAATACCAGATTCTATAACTTTTGACAACTTTTCTGCTTTATCAGGATCCTGAGTCCAGATGCTTGCACCAAGGCCATATTTTGAGTCGTTGGCAAGTCTAATCGCTTCCTTTTCGTCATCAGCCACTATTATCGGGGCAATAGGACCAAATACTTCTTCCGTTGCGATACGCATCGTTGGAGAAACATTCTTCATAATAGTTGGTAGGTAGAAGAAACCTTTGGTATTAGTACGTTCTCCACCTGCAACAATTTCTGCTCCTTCCTTTATCGATTCTGCAACTAGAGATTCCATATTCTTCAAACTATTGATATTAACAAGAGGACCAATGTCCGTATCATCCAAAAGAGGATCTCCAACCTTAAGTTTCTTTGCCTTGGTAACAAATTGTTCGGTGAATTCGTTAGCAATGTTTTTTACCACAATAAATCTCTTTGATGCAATACAACTCTGACCGCAATTGATGAAGCGGCCTTTAACTGCTCCGGTAGATGCCTTTTCTACGTCTGCATCTCCACATACTATGAATGGATCACTCCCTCCCAATTCTAGAACTGTCTTTTTTAATTGCGAAGTTGCCCTTTGTGCCACTTTCGCACCCACAGAAACGCTACCCGTAAATGTGACAGCGTTAATATCCGAATCAATAAGGGTTTTTGCGATACTCGAGTCTCCTATGAGTGTTTGAAAAATACCGTCTGATGTTCCAACCTTTCTGAACGTCTTTTCAATTTCGATCCCACATTGCATTGTGGCACTTGCTGGCTTCAATACAATAGTATTACCAACCATCAGTGAAGGGGCTGCAAATCGTAGGGCCTGCCAGTAAGGAAAATTCCATGGCATTATGCTTCCAATGACCCCGATTGGTTGAAATGTTATGATACTCTTTCTTGCATCAGAGTTTACCACTTCATCTGATGTAAAGATTTTTCCGTTATCTGCAAAATATTCAATAGCCCAAGCACATTTCTCTACCTCTGATCTTGATTCTTTTATTGCCTTTCCCATCTCTTGTGTAGCAATCCTGGCTAGACTTTCCTTATTCTTTCTGAATTCATTGGCAAAATCATAAAGTAGGTCTGCACGCTTATCTATGTCTTTTTTCCATTCTCGAAAAGCGCTTCTTGATGTTTTTACTATCGCATGTATTTGTTCCTTCGTCACAATATCGTACTCGTTAAGAATTGTTTCTGTTGCGGGGTTTATAGTCTTTATTTTAGTTGTTTCTGTTGATGTTGTCACGGATTTATGACACCGCGCCCCAATATTTTGCCATCTTTTAGCATTTGCAGAGCTTCTGTGGCTTGGTCGAGTTTAAATCGGTTTGAAACAACCGGTTTTATTACTCCTCTTTTTGCTAGTGAGACTAACTCTATCAAGTCACTCAAGCTCCCAGTATACGATCCGATTAATTTGTATGCTCTGGTGGGCATAGTAACTAAGCCCAGTCGCAATTCACCGCCAAAGAGTCCAACTAGTACTACTCTAGCCCTTCTTCGGAGGATCTGCATATCAGTTTCCACAGTCTTTGATGCATTAACAAAATCGATAACAACGTCTGCGCCTAATTTATCTGTCATCTCCATCACTCTCTTAACGGGGTCACCTTCTTTTGGTGAGACAGTATCATCTGCACCATTTTCTTTTGCAACTTTTAGCTTTTCTAGATCCAAATCCATTGCAATTATCCTCGCACCGGTAACTGCTTTTGCTAACTGTACTGCCATCAGCCCTAATCCACCTCCTGCTCCCACGATAACTACGTTGTCACCAGGCTTTAGATTAGCATTCTTTACTGCCCCATATGCTGTAAGTGCTGAGCATGTTAAGGTAGCAGCTCTATCGATGTCGAGCTTATCTCCGATTTTTACGAGGTATTTGTAGCTTGGTACCAATACATATTCTGCATATCCGCCGTCAGTGTACACGCCTAATGACCTTGGTTTATCGCATAGATTTTCTTGTCCGACTCTACACGCTGGACAAAGTCCTTCTCCTATCCATGGATAGACAATTACTTTCTCGTTTTTGTCAATTGCTTCCCTCGCAGCCTCTTCACCCAAGCTCTCTACAGTTCCCGCAATTTCATGGCCAGGCGTCAGTGGATAACTTACGCCCCGATCACTAGTCTTGAGAAATTGTCCATCTAGTCCTTGATAACCACCTTCCCACAGATGAATATCGCTGTGACAGACGCCAGACGAGTGAACTTTTACGATGACCTGAGATCCCTTTGCCTTTGGAATGTCAAGATCTTGAATTTGCAACGATTCCTTTGGTTTAACTATTCTGGCAGCTTTCATTTTACCATCATCCTAAAAATATACTGACTACACAGT
>JBAWET010000129.1:0-11321 GCA_049591355.1 Nitrososphaeraceae archaeon | reverse complement strand
ACTCCAGAAAGTGAGAAGATTTTGCTCTCATGTTTTAATATTGTTAAAGCTGCGTTTCGAATATGCCACTGAAACAGTGCTTCTGGCTTGAGATCTAGTAAGAGGGAAATTGCAGCCTTAATTGGATCTAGATGTGTTACGAAAATGATATTCTTGCCTGGATATCTTTCGATTGCCTCATCTAGAAGGTGTTTGATGCGCATCTTAACTGAGGTAAAGCTTTCCACTCCATAATCGTCAAGCATTTGTTCATCTCCTGAATAGAATTTAAGGAAAAGATTCCCGTGCTTCTCTATTATATCCTCATAATTCATGCCTACTAGCTTTCCAAGCTCAATTTCATACAATCTCTCATCGATCTCATAGTCCATATTAATGACATCGCATACGATTTCTGCAGTTTCTCGTGCCCGTATTACAGGACTGACGAAGACTTTATCGACTAGTATCTCCTTCAAATAATTCGCTGTATCCCTAACCTGCTGTCTTCCAATTTCTGTCAGGTGCGATTCGATATGTCTACCTACAAGGATTCTGTTGACGTTATTATCAGCTTCCCCGTGACGCATAAAAATCGCAAGTGGCATGGCTCTTGCATGATTTAGAGTAATCTCAATATTAAGATAGTTAATTTATTTTTTATTTTTTAATTTCATATTCTACAGTATACTTATAACCTTAATAGGATCCGGACTTACTCTAAGGACGGGTTATGATATATTGAAAGTAGGTATTATTGGAGGAACAGGTGGAATGGGTGAAGGTTTTGCAGTTCGGTGGGCAATTCATCACGAGATCATTATTGGATCCAGAGATATCGAAAAGGCCAAAAACGCTGCTGTTCTATATACGAATGCTGCGTCTTCTGCATACGGCACTGGAATGAAGGGCAACATCACCGGGTCAGATAACATATCTTTGGCAAGCGTTGTGGATGTCTTGATACTATCTATACCTTACGATTCCATCCAATACACATGTAGCTCAATTTCAGGTAAGATTGGATCCAATTGTATAGTAGTTTCCCCGATCGTACCAATGAATAGGACTGAATCGGGCTTTGTGTACATTCCTTTTGAGGAGACCAAACCATCAGCCGCAGCTGTTGTTGCTGAAAACTTACCCGATAACATAATTGTTTCCGCATTTCATACCATTTCAGAAGTCAAGTTGAAAAATATTAATGAAAGTCTAGACTCGGATACTTTTGTCTGCTGCAACGATCAGAATACATTAGCAGTACTTAATACTTTGATTTCCGAAATTAGCGGTCTTCGTCCAATATACTTGGGTCCCCTGTCTCTAAGCTATCAGGCCGAAGCCCTGACACCAATGATATTGAACGCATCTAAGCGGAATAAAATTAAACATCCGGGAATAAAATTAGTCTCATGACCCGATCGCCATACTTATGAGGTTTTCTTCCAGGGATCGCTGGTCCCGCGGTAATAGTAGGCGTGGCAGGAATTGGATGTCTGCTATGGGAATTCTTTTTATTGTAATGGCAATTATAATTGCCTTAAGAAATCTTTACTTTATCTCTACTCAATTATCTTTTGGATTTTACATTGACAATTATACTAATGGACAAATAAATAACGAAAAGTTCGTGATAGCAATGCTAGTAGGTGGAGGAATCTTACTTTATTGGGGATATTTTAAGACGAAAGAAGATGACGGCCCTCCCGACGCACATGAATATAGAAGATTCTCTTAAAAAGTATGCATGTTGCTTTGCTAATAATTTTTTCGATTTTGTGAAAGGGTCTTCCTGCTTTTTTCATTTCGCATATCCCCACGGTGCTGTAGGATAGCCAAATCCAGTTATCATTTAAGTGGTTATTAGGCCATCCACTCTTAGTAGATAATTCTGCATTCAGTGGTTAGAATAATTTCCACAGTTTGTTTGGTATCGAAACCATGCATTAATTATCCCATCTATGGTTTCAAGCAAGTCTGCCTCGTCCAGTTAGGCAAATATTATGACGCTGAATTGATTTAAGGGCTCTATTAATCATAAAATCATCAAATGTTATTACTGTTGTTGCTATTTAGCCGGTCCATTAATAAAATGCTCTAACTTGTCCATTGCTTCGTCAAGAATTTGTTCTTGTGGAAGATAAACTATCCTGAAATGATCGGTACCAAAATTGGATCCAAATCCTGAACCATGGACTGTGAGAACACCAGTCTCATTCAAAAGATCCAGGACAAAATGTTTATCATTTTTCCAGCGAGAAGAGAGATTGATCTTTGGGAATGCATAGAACGCCCCTTTAGGCACGTTGCAGGAAATGCTACTAATTTGGTTCAGGCGTTTGATTACTAGATCTCTTCTTCTGCGTAATTTGCTTACCATCATTGGGATATGATCCTGAGGACCTCTAAGCGCTGCAATAGCAGCTTTTTGTACAGGCAAATTAGTTGAAATACGTACTCTAGCTAATTTTGGAATATTATTTCTAATGTTCTCTAATTTTGAACAGTTACTGTTCATGCATATGTATCCACAGCGCCAGCCGGTCATCAAATATACCTTCGAGAACCCATTAAGCAAAATCACGGGCGAGTCCTTTGCAACTTTACCTATTCCCGTAAACTCTCCATCAAAGACTAAACTATCATATATTTCGTCACAAATAATATACAGCGAGTGTTCCGCTGCTATATCGACTAGCTGTTTAAGACTTTTGTGATCAAAAACCTCACCAGTGGGATTGTTTGGACTGATTATGCATAAAGCTCTTGTACGAGGCGTGATCTTTGATATAAGGTCTTCCAAGTCTGGCTTACCGTCAGGGGTCAGCCTAAATTCGACCGGTCTGCCCCCGTAGAATTTGACATACGAGGCATATGGTGGATAATATGGTCCCGGCATGAGAACCTCTGTATTGGGTTCCACAATAGATGCCATTGTCATATCCAAACCTTCTGAAACGCCGTTGGTTACCAACACGTCTTCAGCTGTAATTGATAACCCCTTCCGTGATTCTTTTTCAACTATGGCTTCCCGAAGTTCATAAAGTCCCTCTGAATCCGTATAGTAATTGAAATCATGTGAAACTGAATCTATTAACGCCTGTTTAATATGATCCGGAGTCTTGAAATCATACTTTACTGGGTCTCCTATATTGAGATAAATTATTTGTCTTCCAGATTTTTCATATTCTCTGGCATGTACGATGATATCACGAATAGCGTATTCGACTTCACTTGTCCTATTGGATACTTTCAATTAATGTAATCTAAACAAGAATCTCTGAGTTAAATTGTTATGCATAAATTATGATTATGCCAGTAGAAATGTAATAGCATACCATGTTACAATAACATTCTACTCACTTGTATTATTGATCTTAAATTAAGGATCTCACATTTGATCATTTGCATTCCATCAGGACAATTGATATAGAACCTCTCTTGAATATCCTCGATGAACGGGCTCGTAGCGTAGCCAGGATATCGCGGCGGTCTTCGGAACCGCAGATCGTGGGATCGAAGCCCACCGGGCCCGCTGACTATTCAAAGAATCTAGAATGAAAAACAAGGGTAATCTGTCAGTCCATCCTTGGGAGGAAAGGATTTACCCTATTTAACTGACCTAGTTATCCAATATTTCAGTACTACAAATTCCAATAGATCAAGTATTAATTATCTTCTTTAGATAATCCTACTTTTCCTCTCTTGGAACCTTTCTTAAGCTCTTCTTCGAGATCATCTACTCCCTTTTCATTAACGGTGAATCTAACATCTCCGTATGGATGATATGGTGAATCGACCATCCTTGCAATTCTATTCTCACCAGATTTCTTCAAATATACTCTATATGTCGATGCATGTCCTATTACATTGCCACCGGTGGGTCTAGTTGGATCACCAAAGAATGTATCTGGAGCAGATTGGACCTGGTTGGTGACCACTAATGCTATATTGTAAATTTCAGCTATTCTAAGAAGCTTGTGCATGATAGAATTAAGTCTTTGTTGTCTATCAGCAAGTGTTCCCCTTCCAGCGAACTCAGCTCTATGCAATGAAATTATGCTGTCAATAATAACTAATTTTGCTTTATAATCATCAACATATTTACCTAGGTTCTTGACTATCAACTCTAGATGCGCACTGTTATAGACTTTACATACTGCAACATTTTTTAATGCATGTAATGGGTCCACACCTCTTTCTCGGGCTATCTGCTCTAATCTTTCAGGTCTAAATGTACCTTCAGTGTCGACATATATTACACCACTGTCAAGTCCACCTGATTCTACTGGTTGTCCAGCAGTTATACATAAAGTGTGACAGATCTGTGATTTCCCTGATCCGAATTCTCCATAAAATTCTGTAACTGCTTGGGTTTCTATTCCTCCTAGAAAAAGCTCATCTAAAACTCCGGAACCAGTAGAACATCTTAATAACGATCTTCTTTTCCTAAGCGCTGCTTCGGCTGTAATGAATTCTTTCTCTAAAATATTTGATTCTCTTAATAGTTTTTGCGCTGCCATTATGAATGATGCAGCGCTATCCTTTGTGGAATTGATATCTACAGCTAGGTCTTCAACACCAGCCACTGCTAAATCCATAACTGACAAAATTCCAGCCTCCCGCAGCTTCTTAGTAGTAGATGGACCTATACCTTCAATATCTTGAATTTCCAAGTCCAGAAGTTCTGTCGTACCGGCCAACTCGGTGGCTTCTGTCTTTGATGATTCTTCATCCTCACCAACTTTAATTCTTGTCTCTGAGGACAAATTTTCTGGAACTTTGTCATCAGGGCTGACTATATTGTCTGCTTTACCTTTTTTGAACGTATTGTCCATTTCTACCTGACTGTGGTTGGTTGAATTCACAGATTTTTTATCGCCCATATTATAAAATGATGTAAAGTTTCAATGCATTTAAGACTTAGGGCACCAATATGGGAGCGGGGGAGGGCATACCTTTCTTTTATTTTACTTGTGATATGTCTTATTGACTACTTAACATTCTACACACTACAAATACCAATAAGCAATTTTTTCTTATATCATATCTGTATAGAGTAAAAGTAGAAGGTGTTACCATCAAAACTCTTTAGAGTTTGCATATTTTGAAAAAGCCGGTGAAAAATTACCATTTTCAGTTATCCTCGGTAAATAGTAGGATCCTAAGCTTGTCGATTAGACTCGTTAGAATTGCATTAACCTAAATTTGACGCTCATTGTGATGCCACTCTTTTTATTCTAAACCGAGAGATAGAATACATCATCGCCATATAGACTGCTGAAGAGACAATTAGGCTTGGAATTGTGGCCCCTATTTGTGGCAAATCTGGCATATATATTGGTGACAAAGATGACAGAAGATAGTATACTAATACACCTAGCGACCATGCAACAAATGCAGGATAACCTATCTTGTTTGTATTCTTATTAAAAAGAGCATCATGACTGTAGCGAAACCGTTTTAGAATGTAGTAATCAGATAATACTACACCGAATAATGGAACAAACACCGCTCCTATCAGCAGGAGAAATGTTTGGTATTCTGCGATTGGAATGATGTTGGCCATTATAACACCAAATGCTGTAAATCCAATGATCAAAACTCTTTGATCAAGTTTTGGAAATATGTTCTGACTTGATACTGCGGCCGAATATACGTCTGCGAATGTATTATCTGTCTCATCCACTATAAGTACCAGCATAAGGAAGCCAAACAACATTGATTGGATTGCGCCAATTATAATAATAATATCAGATGTGCCTAGAAGGACACCACCTAAATAAAAAAGAACATTAGTCATTGCAAAACCTATCATTGTCGCCTTAAAGGCGCTGTTACTATTCTTTGCAAATCTGTTGTAGTCAGCAGCAAGTGGCATCCAAGACACGGGCATTGCTATCACTATATCAAGTGAAGTGAAGAAAGACATGCCATTACCATGGGTTGATAACAATATTGATAATTTGTCTGACAATAACAATGTAATAATAATTATGATTGATGATGCATAGACTGCCCAGATAGCAAATTTTTCCAGCCATTGTCGAACAACGGCTAGAGGACCGATTAGTCCCATAAGAGTTATGATTGAACCAAATATAATAGTCCAAACATAAAAGGGAATTATCTTGCCAACTAGTATATGAGCAGCAGTGGACATTATCGTTATCTCAAAAATGGTCCACCCAAGCAGCTGCACGACATTCAATGCTGCGGGGAGGTAGGAACCTCGAATACCAAATGATGGCCTCATACTAACCAGTGAGGGGATTGCGTTATCGCTTCCAATCTTTCCAGCTAAAGCCAGTAGAATAGACCCTCCAACAGATCCTATTAAAATTGCAAGAAACGCATCGACGAAGCTTGCATCAGAAAGAAATGAACCGGCAGAAAAAACTAACAATCCTACCCCTAGGCTGGACCAAAGAACAAAGAATTCCCTGCCTCTTAGTAACCTATTATGGCGGGGTACTGGATCAATGCCCCACTGGACAGAATTCTTGATGAAATTCATATTATTGGACTTTCTATTCTAACTGAGGTAAATTAAATGGTATGTAAGTGTATGCTTGCATGTAAGAATGGCTGTTGTATTACTCACTTGAATTTTCTGTCTATTACCAGTGTGAGAATACACATCATGTTTATGATTATGGTTGACTTCACAAATTACTGATGTTATTACATCATCGTAGAGTAAGATGTGCAGGTAACTGTTCTTCAATTGCAAAATATTAGATATTAAAATCAACACAATTATAATCTTAACAAAATATGCGGATTTGTTTCTTTGTTCCATAATTTATTTGATAAAAATGATATCAAACTAGAGCAAAAAATTGTGAATGACGGGAATTCTTGTGGCAAATGTTGGCGAGAGTAAGAATGAATAGTAAATTATGTTATGTTTCTATATTAGGATACTCTTTAACCTGAAGTTCTTTCGATCCAAGTTTGAAAACAGGACCAATAGTATAATTTTAGTTAGTTACGATACATTCCATTTCTTTTTCTTAGTTTCATATTCTTCCCTGGAATACCTCACAGTAGCGGGATGTCCCATTACGACCGTTTCTGGTGGCACATCTTTAGTCACTACAGAACCCATTCCAATCACGCTATTTCGACCAACATGAACTCCTGGTTTGAAGACAGATCTCCCTCCGATAATTGCACCATCTTCCACAGTAACACCAATCATTTTTGGACTCATTGGATATGGATCGTTGGTGAATGCCGCACATGGACCTATGAACACGTTATTTCCAATGACAGTCATTGGAGGAATATACACAGAACCTTCAATTCTAGTATTGTCGCCAATCTTGACATTGTAGTCAATATGAACTAGAGATCCGATCGACACATTATCCCCGATTTCTGTATTATCTCCTATGTAACTAAAATGCCATATCTTTACATTTTTGCCAATTTTTGCAGCTTTTGAAATATAGTTAATAACTCCAGCAGAAGAATTGTTCTCTTGTAAATTCATTCTATCTTACTCACTTCCTGCTTTACAAATGCCATGGGTTCCCATATTTAATAATTTTATCTGGTATTTGGTCATGCCAAGTCTTTAGAAATTCAATGTCTTTTTCCTTTTCACGTAATTCATCAGGCAACATTACGGGTATTTCATCCATGATGGGATAAAACCTTGAACACTCAGAACAGAACAATATGCCTTCCTTTATTATAGATTCGTTGACACTAGGATCACTAACAGTATTGATTTCGTATAATTCCAATGGATAATGCTTGTCAATTGGGCAAGCGAGTATATCAAGTAAGGATTTCCTCATGATCTATTTCAGATCCATATAGATTGGAGATCCAGTGTTACTACTCAACAGTGCGGCCTCTGCAACCTTAGTAACATTTGTTGCATCCTCAGCAGTTACTAAAGGCTTATTTCTTTTTCCTTGTATAGCTTCAATAAAACTTGACAACTCTAAGGTCAATGGTTCTTGAAATTTATGACGTCTTGGAATTATTGTAGATTCTGCCTGCTCAATTTTTATGTCTTGAGTAAGGAAATCTCCACTAATTATGCCTTCGGTACAAACTGCCGAAAATGTTCGAACTTTCTGTGGAGTGATCCAATTTGAAGCGATTATTGCAACTTTTTGTTCATCAAATCCTAGCATTATAGTGGCGAAGTCCTCATAAGAGTGAAATTTTTTGCCGGCCCTAGCAAAAACCATTTTTGGACCACGATCAAACAGGAACATTGCAGTATCTATGTCATGGACAGAGGTGTCATAGATAACTCCAACATCTTTAATGTGAAGTGGCATTCTATTCTCTCTATGAAATTCCATCATTAAAAGGTCTCCGTAACTTTTGTCCTGAATTATTCTTTTCAGATCTTGAACAGCAGGATTAAATCTTTCAACATAGCCACAAGTCAATATTACTTTATTCTTCTTTGCCATCTCTACAATTTCTTCGCACTGCAGAGACGAGAATGATAATGGTTTTTCGACAAAGACATGACAACCACTTTCTATGACCTTACTCGCAACATCACGATGGGTTTTGGTAGGAGTACAGACCAAACAAGCATCTAGATCTCTTTTATTATTAAGAAGGTCTTCAACTGAAGAGTAAGATGTTGTGTCATACAATGTGGCTATTTCTTTTGCTCTTTCAGCCGACACATCACAAACCGCAGCTAATGCCCCAAGATCGTGAAGAACTCTTGCATGATTTTTACCCCAACCGCCGATGCCTATTACAGCTATCCTTGGATGTAGATTATGCTTCACACTTTCTACCATACTGGTGTTAACCAATCCATATACTTCTTTAGCTTGGCAGATACTAGCTTCTCATATTTCTGTCTGATACTTCTTGTGACTAGGCCCTCTTTACCACTCCCTACGTCATGTCCATCAATCTTTGTGATGGCTACTATTTCAGCTGCAGTTCCAGTTAGGAATAGTTCGTCGGCCAGGTATAATTCTGTCCTTGAGATGGGTCTTTCTATAATTTCATACCCCATTTCCTTGGCAATTGAGATAGTAGTATCTCTAGTTATCCCCTCGAGTATAGAATCAGAGGTTTGGGGTGTGTAGATCGCGCTATTCCTTACAAGAAAGATATTTTCACCCGATGCCTCGCTTACGTTTCCGTTTCTATCCAGTAAAATGGATTCATCAAATCCAATGCGTTTGCTTTCTTGCGTTGCAAGGATTGAGTTCAAATAGTTACCTGCTGCTTTTGCCATGGGCGGAGTAGAATCACCATCAATTCGCCTCCATGTAGAGACGCATGCAGAAATTCCCTCAACTTTGAAGTATTTAGCAAATGGAAATATTATGATAGTTGTGTGAGTTGGTGAATCTTTAGTTACATTTAGATCTATTCCATGGACACCTACGAAGGTGAGAGGACGTATATAACACGATTCTTTTATCGACGTCTTTTTAATCAATTCTACAGTAGCATTACAAAGCTCTTCAACGGAATACTTTATTGAGATTGAATAAACATCTGCGGACCTATGAAGCCTCTGCATATGATCCCTTAACCTGAAGACAAACAGATTGTTGTCGGTAGCATATGCACGTATACCCTCGAAAACCGCAGTACCATAGTGTAATGCATGAGTCATAACTGGTACTTTTGCCTCTTCCCATTTTACATAATCACCATCAAACCAGACCAGTTCTGCACCTTTCGTCTTCATAAAAGGCAAGTCGATGATTGCATTATAAAAGTCTTCAAAAGTGAACTATACCGTCTGCAGGAAATTTCATGCCTATTATCTTTATAGTCCTATCTGGCATTAGTGCAAATTGTTCAATTATATGCCAGCTTTGCTTAATAACATCCACAACTCTTTCAGGCACAAGGTCGGTCCACAGAAGGCTAGTCTGTGTTTGTTTGGTGCTTCTTCCCATCTTTGATATAGCTTCATCATACATCAATTCCTTTACTTTTGAAGCAGAAATTTCCAATCTTCTTGACTTGATAGGATGAAGGTTATACATACGTAAAGCTATCCTCTCTGCGGTATCACCTGTATAAGATATAAACTCTCTTTCCTTTACATTTCCCAGTATCTGTTTTCGTAATGTCCATGAAGATGGTGAAACAAAAGGAGGGAGATACCTAATGTATGGTGACACAAAAGAGTAATCTGGAAGAACTTTAATATTATCAAATTTGTCGAATAATCTTTCCAACATTGTTTTTCTAATTTCGTAGGAGAATGGAAATGTTCTTGTGTTAATTTCATTTCCGCTTTTAAAAAAAATTACTGGGTAAACATAGACGTTATTGTATTGCTTAGCAAGATTCGTAATAATGCTTTCGTGTGCTTTAGTGACAGGATTTAGATGAGCCAGATAGAGAGCGGCAATTTTATCCAAGTATCAATTATACAATTATTTCGCGTATATATGAACAAAAAGTATAGGAGACTTAGACCTTCTTGACCTCAATTTCAATTGTTGAAACGTTACGTGTTCTGCCGTCCTCTGCCTGTACTGTTTCAGAGCCTATACGGACATCACCTATTTTGTAACCTGCATTCTCCATTCGTTTCAGAATTATCTGTGAGACGTCTACTGCTCTTCCAATGCTTAAGCCTCTTGCCTTAATAGTCACCGATGGCTGGTTTGCCAGTTGTATAAGTGTGGATGTAACATAAGCCATCAGAGGTTTCTTGCCAATGTATATAGAATCTCGTGGTCCGTCTCTTTGTTGTGCTTGAGCATTTTGTTGTGCTTGAGCATTTTGTTGTGATTCTGCTTCAGACATAAAAGGTCATAATCCAAAGGATAATTTAAATCTAAAAGCAGTTTTGTCCTACTGAATCTGCGTTCACGTAGCTACAGTTTGGTAGGCCATAGTCAGTCGGACCCTTATTGTGGCAATAAAACTTTGCGATATCGCCCTAATTTTCTTTGATGGTAGAAGAGATTTCTCATGCCTCTATCTCAATATAATTCCAATTCTTACAAGCTTTTCTAGTTTTCTTATTGATCCTTCATAGTAAAATATTCCTCATTTTATTGAAATTCAGGAGATGAAATTCATTGGGCAGGGGGGTGGCATATTGGTATGATCTAATGCGCATTATGCGTAGAGAATTTAAATCCGGTTTATACTATTTCGGGATAAAGGAATGTCGGTATTTTAGGAGTTCTCATTTCAAGGACGTAGATCATCAATCTTATTAGATTAATATTATTATGCTTAGTACTAAACAGACTAACCATGTTACTTTTAGATTTTGGAGCCTCCCTCCCCCTTTCGGGTTTGCTTGATTATATTTTGATAATGTTATGAAAGGTAATATGGAATCAACAAAATTTCATACCCAAATG